>URDK01000009.1 GCA_900546485.1 uncultured Eubacteriales bacterium | reverse complement strand
GCACAGAAGCGGTGCTTGCCTATGGTTATTATCTCGGGACGCGACCATATCCAGGCGTTTGTTGCGGTCACCGGGTTGAAGTAGTATATCGCGCCGCCGGAGGGGTCCGCTCCGGCGAGGGCGTCGCGCGCCGCCTGATACGCGCTGTCTGCCACAGGCTCGTCCCACTGGCCATCCAGCATGCAGCTGAAGGCGCCGGGCTGGAAAATCACCTCAGATATCGTGTTCGGGAAGGACGGGTGCTCAACGCGGTTGAGAACGACCGCTCCGACCGCCACCTGGCCGGCGTAGGGCTCGCCCCTTGCCTCGGCCGAAATGAGCCTGGCCAGCAATGCGAGGTCCCCGGATTCGACTCCGGCGGCCGAGCTTGTCCCGCCCTCATTCAGGCCAAGGGCCTCAAGCGTCGCAGGACCGACCTTGCCGTCCACGGTCAGGCCGTTCTTGCGCTGGAAATACTCCACGGCGTCCTCGGTCTGGCTGCCGAACACACCGTCCACCTCGCCGGAGTAATAGCCCCAGTCGAGGAGCAGCTGCTGTATCTCTCTGACGGTCTCGCCGCTGGAGCCTCTGGCGTAGGTAACGGCGTCCGCACGCTGAGCCAGGGCTATGATCATTATATTAAGCGTGAAAACAACTGTCAGTGCAAGTATGAGCTTTCTTCTGTTCTGCATATAAAAAACTCGCCCCCTCGCAGTTTAGAATACGAAGGGGCGGGCTGCTTTATTCTTGATAAAATATGTCAGGCCGCTGCCACGACAAGGCTCGTCTCGCTGTTTTCGGATATGGCAAAGCCGTCGCCAGCGGTCACACCGGTGCTCTCAACAGCGGGCGCGCCGGTCACGGTGAGCGCGCAGGAAACGGTGACTCCGCCCTCCACGCTGATGCCGGCACTCTCGGCAGTGCTTATGCTGAGGCTGCCGTCGCCCTGGAGGGTGACGCTGCCATCGCCCTTGATGGCGGGCACACCGGAGGAGGTGAAGACACATTCGCCGGTCACCTCTATCACGAGATCGCCGCCGTAGAACTCTATGAGTATGTCGGAGGTGGTGCCGGAATCCAACACCGCCGTGTCGAGCAGAAGCACGCCGTTTTCATACTTCACGCCCTTGTAGGCAAGGTTCGTGAGCTGGCCGTTTTTGATGACGGAGATGCCGCAGACCTTGAGCGTGGTTATGGCCTCGGGGTCGGGAGTCGGGGTCGGCTCCGCGGTCGGTGCGTCGAGATCCGTAGGCGTGGCGCCGTCGCTCACGTCTCCGCTGGTCTCCACGTCCGGGTCGGTGTTGTCCCCGCTCGGGTCTTCGCCGCAGGCTGCCAGCGTCAGCACCAGCGCAAATGCCAGCAGTATGCAAAGGTATTTCTTCATTCCGATTACCAGTCCTTTCAGCTTAGTCGAGACTGCGCGCCTTTATCTGCTCCAGAATCTCCGCCGTGAACTCGTCCAGCGGCATGGCGCCCTTGTCCCCGCCTGCGCGAGTGCGCACGGAGACAGTGCCCGCCTCGGCTTCCTTGTCGCCGAGCACGAGCATATAGGGGATCTTAAGGCTCTGCGCCTCGCGGATTTTGTAACCTATCTTCTCATTGCGCAGGTCGGTCTCCACGCGTATGCCCGCGGCCTCGAGCCGCTTTGCAACCTCAACCGCCCAATCGCGGCTGCGGTCGGTGATGGTCATGACCTTGACCTGCACTGGGGCCAGCCACACAGGGAATGCGCCCGCAAAGTGCTCCGTGATAACGCCAATGAAGCGCTCTATGGAGCCAAGCACGACACGGTGGATCATGATGGGGCGGTGCTTCGCGCCGTCCTCGCCCACGTACTCGAGCTCAAAGCGCTCAGGCAGCTGGCTGTCGAGCTGAATGGTGCCGCACTGCCAGGTCCTGCCTATGGAGTCGGCGAGGTGGAAGTCAAGCTTCGGGCCGTAGAAGGCGCCGTCGCCCTCGTTGATGGTATAGCTCTTGCCCATCTCGGTAATGGCTTCCTTGAGGATGTCCTGGTTGTGCTCCCACTGCTCCACGGTACCGATGTGGTCCTCGGGCATGGTGGACAGCTCGATCTCATACTTCAGGCCAAAGGTGGAATACACCTCGTCAAAGAGCTTGACGACGCCCTTGATCTCGTCCTTCATCTGTTCGGGGGTCATGAAGATGTGCGCGTCGTCCTGAGTGAAGCAGCGCACGCGGAAGAGCCCGTGCAGAGCACCGGAGAGCTCGTGGCGGTGGACAAGGCCCAGTTCGCCCACACGCAGGGGCAGGTCGCGATAGGAGTGCGGTTCACTCTCGTAGACCAGCATGCCGCCCGGGCAGTTCATGGGCTTGATGGCATAGTCCTGCTCGTCGATGACGGTGGTGTACATATTGTTCTTGTAGTGGTCCCAGTGGCCGCTGCGCTCCCAGAGCTCGCGGTTGAGAATGACAGGCGTAGCCACTTCAACATAGCCGTACTTTTTGTGGATCTCGCGCCAGTAGTCTATGAGAGTGTTTTTCAGCACCATACCCTTGGGCAGGAAGAAGGGGAAGCCGGGGCCGGCCTCGTTCATCATAAAGAGACCCAGCTCGCGGCCCAGCTTACGGTGGTCGCGCTTCTTCGCCTCTTCAAGACGAGTCAAGTAGGCATCAAGTTCCTCCTTTTTGAGAAAACAGGTGCCGTAAATTCTCTGGAGCATCTTGCGGTTGGAGTCGCCGCGCCAGTAGGCGCCGGTGCAGTTCATGAGCTTGATGGCGTTGCCCTTAATGCGGCCGGTGTTGTCCACGTGGGGGCCGGCGCAGAGATCGGTGAACTCGCCCTGCCTGTAAAAGCTGATATGCGCGTCGGCGGGCAGGTCCTCTATGAGCTCAACCTTGTAGGGCTCGTCCTTTTCCTTCATGAAGGCTATGGCCTCGTCGCGGGGCAGCTCGAAGCGCTCAAGGGGCAGCTTCTCCTTGCATATTTTGCGCATCTCGGCTTCGAGCTTTTCGAGCACCTCAGGCGTGAAGGTGACGTCGGAGTCTATATCGTAGTAAAAGCCGTCGTCGATCGACGGTCCGATAGCGAGCTTGCTCTCCGGGTACAGGCGCTTCACGGCCTGGGCAAGGATGTGGCTCGTTGTATGGCGATAGGTATCGCGGTATTCCTTGTTTTCAAACGTGTATTTTTTCTCGTCCATGGTCGTTCCTCCTGAAATAAAACACCCCCGCGCCGTGAAAGCGGCACAGGGGTGCGTTTTAATACACACGGTTCCACCCTGAGTTTTACTCTGAGCACGCTTTAACGGGCGCTGTCCGCGCGCGCTTACTCTTCTTCGGCACGCGGGCTCCGGAGCGGTTTTGCGCGGTCCGCCGCATGAAGCGCCTTCCAGCCCAGGGACGCTCTCTCTGTGCAGCGGCATGATCGGCCCGCGCGGCCTCCATCATTGCCTCTAACCGACGAAATAATAGCACTATTATGTTCCCCTGTCAAGGACGTTATTCCCCAAATTCTCCCGGTTATTGCCAATTCATGTGCAAAAGAGACCGGGATTTTCAGGCTTATACGTTGAAGCGGAACAGCGTCACGTCGCCGTCCTTCATGACGTAGTCCTTGCCCTCGGAGCGCACCAGGCCCTTCTCCTTGGCGGCGGCCATGCTGCCGCAGGCTTTAAGGTCGTCAAAGGCGACTATCTCGGCGCGGATGAAGCCGCGCTCGAAGTCAGAGTGTATCTTGCCCGCCGCCTGGGGAGCGCGGGTGCCCTTCCTTATCGTCCAGGCGCGGCACTCGTCGGGCCCGCAGGTCAGGAAGGATATGAGTCCGAGCAGGGAGTAGGAGCACTTGATGAGCCTGTCGAGGCCGGATTCCTCCAGACCCAGCTCCTCGAGGAACATGGCCTTGTCCTCCTCGGGCAGTTCGCCTATCTCCTGCTCTATTTTGGCGCAGATGGGCAGCACCTGGGCGCCCTCGGCGTCGGCGATGCGCTTCACGGCCTCGTAATACGCATTGTCCGCAAGGCTGCTGATTCCGGCCTCGTCCATATTCGCAGCGTAGATGACGGGCTTGAGGCTCAGCAGATCGCAGGTGGATATAAGTTCCATCTCGTCCGCAGAGCAGTCGTAGCTTCTGGCGCTTTTGCCCTCGTTCAGATGGGCCTGAAGGCCCTCGAACACCTCGGCCTCGTGCAGGAATTTCTTGTCTCCGCCCTTGCCGGCCTTCTTCGCCTTGTCTATGCGGCGCTCGACGAGTTCCATGTCCGCCATGATGAGCTCGAGCTCGATTATCTCGATGTCGCGCGCAGGGTCCGCCCCGCCCTCGACGTGGATTATGTTCTCGTCGTCAAAACAACGCACGACGTGCACTATCGCGTCCGTGCGGCGTATGTTCTCCAGGAATTTATTGCCCAGGCCCTCGCCCTTGGACGCACCCTTCACCAAGCCCGCTATGTCCACGAACTCGATGACCGCCGGGGTGTACTTTTTCGGCTTGTAGAGCTCCGCAAGGAAATCCAGCCGTTCGTCGGGCACCGTCACCATGCCGACGTTGGGGTCTATCGTGCAGAAGGGGTAGTTGGCGCTCTCCGCGCCGGCGTTGGTTATGGCGTTGAAAAGCGTGCTCTTGCCCACGTTGGGCAAACCGACGATACCTAATTTCATTTATCTCTGCATCTCCTTAAATCGCGTATTTTAAAAGCCGCCGCGCCAGATCAGTCCCTGTCCCGCCTGTCAAGCAGGGCAGTCACCAGCTCTCCGGCACCGTCTGCGATAAGGCTGGCTCCGAACACCACTATCATCAGTCGCGCCGTGCTGAATGGGTTTACAAGTATGATGATTCCAAGAATTCCCGGGATGAGGGAGGACAGCACAAACATTCCCCGCCCCGGATATGCCCCGCGGAGAGCCGCCACGGCCAGCGGAAGCTTGCCTATGCCGTCCACCAGCAACATGCTTCCCAGCACCAAGGGCAGAATAGCCAGTATGCTCTGAGGGCTTACCAGCGCGAAGAGAGCGAAAGCGCCGGATACGACGGCCAGAAAGAGGTCACCCGTCAGTCTGACCCCCGCACGACGTCCCTGTATATAACGCCACAAATGAATCAGCCCGTACACCAGTGCACCGACGGCCAGGGCGATCACAAACATGCTGCTGACCGCCACAGGATAAAGCGCCAGGACGGCGCCGGCTACTATGCATAGCGCCGCAATCCATAGCGAAGCGGAACGCTCAAGGAAAAATTTGTGCATTTCTTTTTCCTCCGTCACAAGCCCTGTAGCTCCGTAAATTTGAAGCTGGGCCCGCTCTCCAGTGGAAAGACTGCCAAGCTCCTCCCATCCAGACACTGCGTATCCATGCGCACAGCGTGGACGCAGCAGCTGTCATAGGTCTTGTAGTAGTATATTCCCTCGCGCGCGTCGGCGCAGCAGGAATAAATCGTCTCGTCCAGCTTGCCCTCGGGGGTCACCACGCTGCCCTTCACCATCGACACGGCGTCCAGCAGATGGAAAAACTGACTGATCTGCCCTCCCCTGTCGCTGTCGAAGGCCGCATGGCTCTTGAGGAAGGTCATGCGCACGAAACGCGACATAGGTGAAGAGTCCCCCGGCAGCCCCAGCGCGCCCATGCCCTGACCGTATACGGTCAGTTCCAGCTCCGGAGCAAAGCTGTTTTTGCCCGCTTCGGTGGATAGGCCCCGGTAATTATTGAGGTTCATGAGCTGATAGGGATAGGGCGGGTTGTTCGTCAGCACGCCGGGTCTGTCCTCGTAAAGATGCAGACCATCGTCCATAGGCTCTGCTATCAGCGAGCCGTCCTGAGCCGCTATCTGCCAGTGTAGGGCCGCGAGAGGATACCCGGGCGCAAAAGGCTCGGCAAGCAGATGCACCCGCTCGAGCTTCGCTCGCGCTTCCCTGAGCGAAGAGCAGCTGCCCAGGATGAGCGGTATGAGCTCCCAGGGCGCGACGTTCAGCCGATCCGCCTCGGGCGCGTCAAAATAGCGGGCGTTTCCGGGAAAGTAAAGTCCCGCCATGTACAGCCCCTTTTCATTCACCGCCTCGGCGTAGAGCGGCGTGTCCTCAGCGACGGAGGCCATGCCTATCATCGCGTAGTGCCTCTCCAGAGGCTTCAGATGCCGGAAGGCAAAGCCGTGGGAGCGCGGGGTAATAACCACCTTCTCGCCAAAATGGTATTCAAGGTCAAGGTTGCGTCCATAGAGCGCCCTGTCCGGGAACGCTATGCTGGTGCACACGAGACATCACCTCACAGTTTTCCTTGTCCGCAGTTTCAGGGCGGGAATTGCTCCCCGCCCTGGTCTGTCATTTATTCTCTTGCTCGCCGGCTTCGGCGTCCTGCTTCGGTTCTTCGCCCTTCGGCTCAGTCTCAGGCTTCGGCTCCTCGGGAGCAGGTATGGTAGCCGGCTCGTCGAAGGTATAGCTGATGTGCTTGGCCGGGGGCTCGATGGTGTTGTCGCGAGGCTTGGGCGGCTCCTTCTTCGGCGGCAGCTTGCCGTTGCGGCAGAAGTAGCTGAAGTCCTCGCCCTCCATGCTCTCGTTCTTGAGCAGATACTCGGCTACGCCCTTGAGCGTGTCGGCGTGCTCGGTGAGGATGCTCTCGGCCTTGGCGCTCGCCTCGTCGAAGATGTGCTTGACCTCCTCGTCGATGATGGCGGCCGTCTCCTCGGAGTAGCTCTTGGTCGTGCCGAAGTCGCGGCCTATGAAGATGCTGTGGCCCGAGGAATCGTAGCTGATGGGGCCGAGCCTCTCGCTCATGCCGAACTGCGTGACCATGGCGCGGGCGAGATTAGTCGCCTGCTGGATATCTCCAGACGCGCCGGTGGAGATGTCGTCAAGGAACAGCTTTTCTGCAATGCGGCCGCCGAGCGAGACGACGATGTTCTCAAAGAGCTCCGCGTAGGAGTGGAAGTTCTCGAGGTCCTCCTTGGGGCGGAAATAGGTCGCGCCGCCGGAGGGACCGCGGGGGATGATGGTTATATAGTGCACGGGGTCCGTGTGCTCGAGGAACTCGCTCACGACGGCGTGGCCGCCCTCGTGATAGGCGGTGAGCTTCTTTGCACGGTCGCTCATGACCTTGCTCTTCTTCTCGGGGCCCATCTGGACCTTGCGTATCGCCTCCTCAATCTCGTAGGAGGTGATGAAGCGTCTGCCGTTCGAGACGGCCATGAGTGCGGCCTCGTTGAGCAGGTTCTCGAGGTCGGCGCCCGAGAAACCGGGCGTGCCGCGGGCTATGGAGTTGAGGTCCACATCGTCCGCCAGCGGCTTGCCCCTGGCATGGACCTTGAGTATGGCCTCGCGGCCCCTGATGTCGGGCAGGCCGATATACACGCGGCGGTCAAAGCGGCCGGGACGCGTCAGGGCGTTATCGAGGATGTCGTCACGGTTCGTAGCGGCCATGACGATGACGCCCTCATTGTTAGTGAAGCCGTCCATTTCGACGAGCAGCTGGTTGAGCGTCTGCTCGCGCTCGTCGTGCCCGCCGCCGAGACCGGAGCCGCGCTGGCGGCCGACGGCGTCTATCTCGTCTATGAAGATGATGGCCGGGGCCACCTTCTTGGCCTGGTCGAAGAGGTCGCGCACGCGGGAGGCGCCGACGCCGACATAGAGCTCCACAAAGTCGGAGCCGGATATCGACAGGAACTGCACGCCCGCCTCGCCGGCGACGGCCTTGGCTATGAGCGTTTTGCCGGTGCCCGGAGGGCCTACGAGCAGTACGCCCTTGGGTATGCGCGCACCCATCTCGGTATACGAGCGCGGATTCTTGAGGAAGTTCACGACCTCCTGCAGCTCCGCCTTTTCCTCGTCGCAGCCGGCGACATCGGCAAAGGTGACCTTCTTCTGCTCCTCGCTGCCGAGGCGGGTGCGGGCCTTGCCGAACTTGCCGACGCCGGGAGCGCCGCCGCCTCCGGCCTTGTTCATCATATAGTACCAGAGCGCGAACATGCCGCCGATGAGCAGCAGGTACGGGATCATGCTGACCCACCATGGGGCGACGAAGCCCTCGTCGAGGTTGTAATCCTCAATGATGCCCTCGGCATGCTGCTGGTCTATGAGGTCGCCCATCTGATAGAGGAAATATCCAACGTCGTAGAGCTCATACCTCACCGTGGCGTCGGGCGAGGCCGGGTCCACACCGCGTTTTGTTATGACTATCTCCGAGCCGGTTATGACAAAGGACTTGACCTCCTCGTTTTTGAAGAGGTCCACGACGTCGGAGTATATGAGCTCTTCCTTCGTGCTCGGGGTGGTCATGGTATAGACCACGGCGAGAAGGATTACCATGATGAGCACATAAAAACCGAGATCACGGGCCCGGTTTCTTTGAGGTTTCAACTAATCTTCACATCCTTCGGGTGCTTTCGCTTTATAAAGACCGCCTCTCAGGCGTAGATCTCCGGTTTCAGAATGCCGATATAGGGCAGGTTGCGGTATTTCTCCGCGAAGTCGAGGCCATAGCCCACGACGAAGGCGTCCTCCACCTCAAAGCCGGCGTAATCGGCCTTGATGTCCGCCTTGCGGCGCGAGGGCTTGTCGAGCAGCGTCACGATGGAGATGGACGCAGGCTTGCGGACGGAGAGGTAATTTTTGAGATAGCTGAGCGTCACGCCGCTGTCGAGGATGTCCTCGACTATGATGACGTCCTGCCCGGCGATATCTCGGGAGAGGTCCTTGTTTATCTTGACCGCGCCGGTCGTGGTGGTGCCGTCGCCATAGGACGAAACTGCCATGAAATCCATCGTGCAGTGCAGGTCCACGCTCCTTATGAGGTCCGCCATGAAGATGAAGCAGCCCTTGAGCACTCCGACGAACAGCGGCTCCTTGCCGGCAAAGTCTTTGGATATCTGCCTTCCGAGCTCCTCGACCCTCGCGTGGATATCTTCCTCGGTGAGAAGTATTCTCTCCATATCCTCTCTCATTTTACCTGTCCCCCGACACAAATTATTGTTTTTTGATGATTTTGACCCGGAGCGCCCTGTCGCCCCTCGCAGGTCTCACGCGTTCCGCCGCCCCAAAGCCGCAGACCGCGATGGGTCCTGCCTCGTCCCTCAGGACGGGGACCAGCTCGCGCTCAGCCTGGGTAAGGCGGCGTTCGGCAAAAAGGTCCGAGAGCTTTTTGGTACAGCCCCGGCCCTGCAGCCTTATCCTGTCACCCGCCGCCCTCGACGTACAGGTTATAGTACCACAGATATTCTCACATTGAAAGAAAAAAGTGTTTAATGAACTGTGAATTTCGCCTGAATAAACCGTAACCTCGCTGTGCAGGATGACACCGGCTTCCGGTATCTCGGTTTCACCGCCTATGACGAGCTCCCGCACGGGCAGCCGTACCGGCTCCGGGGCGCCGAAGCTGAGTCTTCCCTGTTCGCGCCTGACCCGCATTCCCGGCAGATCCAGGAAGCCGAGGCCCTCGCCATCCGCGAGTGACAGCACCGCGGATACATGCGTTTCCGAGAGCTGTGTGCCCGCCGCCAGGCGTATGGCCCGTGAGGACACTGGCAGCGGCAGCTCCGAGAGCTCACGGCAGGGAAGGCCGTCAGGATGAGCTTCAACGAATTCTCTCGCGAGGCCCTCAAGGAACTCCTCGTCACGCCGCAGCAGCTCCGCCGCGCGGGAAGCGCTTCTGGAAAACTCAGGGTTCACGCTCCTGAGTGCGGGCACGGCGTGGTGGCGGATACGGTTGCGCGCGTAGTCGTCCCCGGCGTTGCTGCTGTCCTCCACGTGGGCAACGCCCTGTCCTTCAAGGTATGCGTCTATCTCCTCGCGCGTCACGCCCAGGATGGGCCTTATCACGCGCCCGCGCCGCGGCGGGATGCCGCAAAGGCCTCTCAGCCCCGCTCCGCGCGCGAGATTGAGCAGCATGGTTTCGGCGTTGTCATCAGCCGTGTGCGCAGTTGCGATGGCGTCCGCGCCCAGCGAATCCGCCGTCTGCTCGAGGAATTCGTACCGCAGCCGGCGCGCAGCGTCCTCGGTGCCGAGGCCGTTTTCACGGGCAAAGGCCGCGACATCGCCGCGGCCGAAATATGCCTCCACACCGAGCCCGGCGCAGAGGGCGCGCACGAAGTCCTCATCCCGGTCGGATTCGGCCCCGCGCAGGCAGTGATTATAATGTGCGGCCCAGACCCTCAGACCCAGGCTCTCTCGCAGCTCGCAGAGACGACAGAGCAGATATACAGAGTCCGCGCCGCCCGAGATCGCGCAGAGCACGCCCCCGTTTTGGGGCAGCAGAGAGGTGTCAAAGCCGTCAATCATCGTCATGCCGCCTGTCCACGGCCACGAAGGAGGTGTACTCCGGCAGCCACATCATGTTTATGGTTCCCGTCTGGCCGCGGCGGTTCTTGAGGATAATGAGCTCCGCGTCGTTCGGGTTTTCGCACTCGGCGTTGTAGTAGCCCTCGCGGTATATGCCCATGACCACGTCGGCGTCCTGCTCTATTGCGCCCGATTCGCGCAGGTCGGAGAGCATGGGGCGCTTGTTCTGGCGCGACTCGTTGGCGCGCGAGAGCTGGCTCAGGCAGAGCACCGGCACGCCGAGCTCCTTGGCCATTATCTTTATCATGCGGCTGATGTCCGACACCGCCTGGGTGCGGCTCTCATTGGCCCAGGAGTTGCCGCTGCCGGCGGACTGCATGAGCTGGAGATAGTCTATGACGATGAGCCCCAGGTCCTTGAGCCGGCGGCACTGGGCGTTCATCTCCGAGACGGTGAGCGAGGGGTTGTCGTCTATGCGGATGTCCGTGCCGCTGAGCACTCCGGCGGCGGAGCCGACACGGCGCCACTCGTCGTCCGAAAGGCGGCCGGTCTGGAGCTTTTTGCTGTCCACCAGGCCCTCGCCGGCGAGGAGGCGCATGACCAGCTGCTCCCTCGTCATCTCGAGCGAGAACACGGCCACGGTCTTGCCGGTGGACTTTGCCGCGCTGAGCGCGATGTTGAGGCCGATACTCGTCTTGCCCATGCCGGGGCGGGACGCGACAAGGATAAAGTCGCCGGGGCCCATGCCCAATATGGTGCTGTCCAGTTCTTTGATACCGGTCGTGATACCGGGGGTGCTGCTGTCCGAGAGCGCGGCTTCGGAGATGCCGTCGTACACGCGCTGGACAACGGTGGCGACAGGCTCAAGGCCGCCGGTCTTGCGGTCCTTGCCCAGGGCGAAGATCTTTCGCTCCGCGGCCTCAAGAATGCTCTCGGCCCGGCCGCCGCCCTCGTACACCATGTTTGAAATCTCATCCGCAGCCTGCGCCAGGGCGCGCAGCAGCGCGCGGTCCGCAACTATGGCCGCGTATTCCAGGACATTCGCCGCCGTGGGTGTGATCTCCATGAGCTCGCCCAAATACTGCTCCGAGCTGTTTTCCTTATAGACGCCCCTGACCTTCAGCTCGCCGAGCACGGTCACAGGGTCTATTGTACGCCCGAAGGAGAACATCGAGAACATGGTCTCGAATATCTCGCGGTTAGTCTGTATATAGAAGTCCGCAGACTTCACTTTTCCAATGACCTCGGGTATGCAGCTCGGGTCTATGAGCATGGAGCCCAGGACCGCCTGCTCGGCCTGCGCGGAATGCGGCGCACGCCTCCCCAGCAGCTCATCCATTGGCGGGGCCTCCCGAGCTTATTTTTTCTCCGTCACAAGGACGTTGATGGTGCCCGAGACCTCGTAGCCCAGCTTGGCCTTGACCTCGTAGCTGCCGAACTGCTTTATGGGCTCGGCCTGGACGATCTTGTTCTTCTCGATCTCGATGCCGTGCTGCTCGCGCAGGGCCTCGGCTATCTCCTGGCTGGTCACGGCACCGAAGAGGCGGCCGCCCTGTCCCGCGCGCGCGGAGATCTGCACCACCACGCCGGAGAGGCGCTTCGCGTTCTCCTCAGCGGCGGCCTTCTCCTTTGCCATCTGCGCGGCCTTGGCCTTCTCCTTGAGCTTGAGCGCATTCACGGCGTCGGCCGTGGCCGGGCTGGCCAGTCCGCGCGGCAGCAGATAGTTGCGAGCGTAGCCGTCCGAGACCTCTTTCATCTCGCCCTTCTTGCCCTGTCCTCTGACATCTGTGTTGAAAATGACCTTCATGTCCTTACTTCCTTTCGATGGGCGGCGCTCAGCCGTCGAGATATTCGTCAATGGCGGTGAAGAGGCTGTTCACCGCGTCGCGCAGGCTGGTGTCGTGCAGCTGCGCCGCCGCTGCGGAGCGGTTGCCGCCGCCGCCGAGCTTTTCCATTATCATCTGCGCGTTCATGTCGCCTATGGAGCGGGCCGAGATGTTCGCCCCGCCGTCCTCCGTCGGGCAGACGACGAAGGATACCTCCGCGCCCGAGATATTCAGGAGCTCGTCCGCCGCCTGCGCCACGACCACACGGTCCTGCGGCGTCTGAGGTACGGCCACGGCTATGTTGCCGCGGTAGAGCTGGGCGCTCTGGAGTATCTTGTAGCGCGCGACGGTGTGCTCCATGTCGTTTTGCAGCAGTTTTTTGACCTCCGTCGTATCTGCCCCCGCCCTGCGGAGGAAGGCCGCCGCGTCAAAGGTGCGCTCGCCTGTGCGGATGGTGAAGTTCTTGGTGTCCAGCACTATGCCGGAGAGCATGGCCTCCGCCTCGCAGCGGAGTATGTCCTCGGTCTCCACGACTTCCTGCAGCACCTCGCTCATCAGCTCGCACACAGAGGAGGCGTAGGGCTCGTGGAACATGAGGTCCGCGTTCTGGATGTAGGTTGCCGCGCGGCGGTGGTGGTCAATGACGGCGACGCGGTTGCAGGCGTCGAGCAGATTCTTGTCCTCCACCTGCTCCGGGCGGTTCGTGTCCACCACGACCAGCAGACTGCGCCCGTCGGCCTGGAGCATGGCCTCCTGCGGGGTGATGAAGGCGTTTTTGTACTCCGGCTCGTTCTTCAGCCGTTCTATGAGCAGCTGCGAGCTGTTCTTGACGGGGTCTATGACTATGCGGCAGAGCTTGCCCTTTTTGCGGGCTATGCAGCAGACTGCCACGGAGGAGCCCACGGCGTCGAGGTCGGCAAACTTGTGGCCCATGACGAACACACGTGAGGAGTCCGCAATGAGCTCGGCCAGGGCGTTTGCCATGACGCGGCTCTTGACCTTCGTGCGGGTCTCGATCTCGTTGCCGCGGCCGCCGTAGAACTCGAAGTTGAAGCGGTTTTTGACCACAGCCTGGTCGCCGCCTCGGGAGAGTGCCATCTCAGTGGCAAGCGAGCTGAACTGGAAGTCCTCCTCAAAGCCCGAGCCGTCGTGGCCGACGCCTATACTGACGGTCGCGTGTATGCCCGAGGGGCTCACGACCGAATGCACCTGCTCAAGCAGGGTGAACTTTTCGGCCTTCATCGCGGGCAGCCAGCGCTCCTCAAAGATAAACACATACCTGTCCCGGTCGTAGCGGCGCAGGAAGCCGTCCTTGCCGTCGCACCACTGGGATATCACATCCTCAACGGCGTCGCGCAGATCGTTCTTTATCCTGTCGGGGTGATTTTTCACCAGCTCGTCGTAGTTGTCGATGACGATGGTGGCTATGACGGGGCGGGAGTCCTCATACTTTATGCGTATGTCGTCATACTCCGTGACGTCCACCCAGTAGGCTATGCCCATGTAGCCGTGGCCCGGCTCGGCGTTCTCCTCGGAGGGGCGGATGATATTGCCGTGTATCTGGTACTTCCGTCCGCCTATCGTGAGCAGGCCGGGATACTGGGTCTTGCCCTCAAGCAGCCACTTTCCGCTGAAGGAAGGCACCAGCTCGTCCAGCCGCGCCTCAAAGCGGGAACCGGACACGCCGCACATATTAAAAAATATCTGATTTGCCCAGATGACGCGCGAGTCGTTGAGCGAAAACACCGCCATTGGCAGCGGAAAATTGAGCAGCGTGTTGTTCTTCGCCGTGTCTGCATCGTAGGTCACGGACTCGATGTACTCCATTAGCTCGCGCCGGCGCCTGCGTGAGACGAAGAGCGAGCAGATGACAAGGAACAGTATGACGCCACCCTCGACAGCCGCGAGGATGTACTGCTCAAAGAGCAGGCTGGCCGCGGCAAAGGCCACCATGAAGAAAAGGTATAGCCTTATATTAGGCTCGACAAGCCTCTGTATCTTCTTGTTCATGGCGGTACTATCCTTCCTTTTCAGCTTTCATATGGCAGCAGCATGGCCAGGCTCGTCCCCTGGGTCGTATCAAAGCCCAGCGTGCGGTACAGCTCTATATCCGCATCCCGGCATGTGACGCTCAGGCTCTGCATGCCCTGTTTGCGGCAGTATTCGGCGGCCTTGCCGACGAGCATGCGCGCTGCCCCCCGGCCGCGGAAGGCCGGCTCTATGTAGAAATCACTCAAAACCCCGGCATCCCAGCAGGTATCGCTCGAAAAACAGCGGCTCACGGAGCAGAGGCCTACCGGCCTGTTCAGGCGCTTCACGGTTATGAAGGCCACGCGCCCCGCGCTCATGGCGCCTATCATGCGCGAGCGACCCATCTCATCCGGCGGCGTCCTGCCGGTCTCGGCAAAGAGGCTCAGCTCCAGGGCCCAGAACTCCTCGATACCGTTGGCCAGGCCCACGGTCATCGGAGCTTCCTCCGACGGGGGCTGCAGCATCAGCGGCTCGCCCTGGGCGTCTATACCGTTTCGTACAAAGCCGAGGCGCGACCAGAAGCGCTCCCTGCGCTCATCGCCGCAGTTGAGCTCGGCAAACTTCGCGCCGTTTTCGCAGCCCCAGTCCAGCAGCGCCTTTGCGCAGGCGGCTCCCGTGCCGCTCCCTCTGCACTCGGGATAAACACAAAATTCGAGTATGAACTGCTTTCCGTCCTCCGAGGCGTAAACCACCGTCAGCGCAAGGCCTATCTCCTCGCCACCGCGGCGGAAAAACAGATACCGTGCCGGGTCGAATCTGCGCTCGTGCAGCTTCTCGATGCGGTTTTTATACTCGTCCGAACAGTGGAAGCAGCCCTCGTCGCCGGGAAAAATGTCGCGCAGGAAGTATTCCCTCAGCCTCTGCCAGTAACGCTCCCGCTCAGCATCGCCAAGGCATTCGTAAACCTCAATTTCCCCGTGCACGGGCGCTCCCTCCAATCATCGTAGTTTGTTATTATAGCATAATGTGGTCAATCTTTACAATATAATTCTCGGCCAGCGTCAAATAATATGGGCATGAAAGCTGTTATTATGGCCGGCGGCGAGGGCCGGCGCCTCAAGGCTGTTACGGGAGAGCTGCCCAAGCCAATGGTGCCGCTGCTCGGAAAGCCGCTGATGGAGCGCACAGTAGAACTGCTGCGCGAAAACGGAATCACGGATATCTGCGCCACGCTCGGCTACAACCCCGCGCCCATACTCTCGCATTTTGGCGGCGGGGAGGACTTCGGCGTCCACCTCAGCTGGAGGATAGAAGACAAGCCCCTCGGCACTGCCGGCGGGGTAAAAAACTGCACGGACTTCATCGGCGATGAACCATTCCTCGTCCTGAGCGGGGACGCGGCCTGCGACTTTGACCTCCGCCGCCTCGCGGACGAGCACGCGCGCTCCGGCGCGGCGGTGACGATGGCGCTCTACGAGAGTCCGGACCCGCTTCGCTACGGGCTCGTCGTGCCCGACGCGGACGGCAGCGTCCGCTGCTTCATCGAAAAGCCGCCCTGGGAGCGTGTTGTCACCAACCTTGTCAACACGGGCATCTACGTCATAGAGCCGCGCGCGATGGAGCTTGTGCCTGAGGGCGAGAGCTTCGACTTCGCCTCAGACCTCTTTCCAAAGCTCATGGACGCCGGCGAAGAGATACACGGTGCGGTTATGCCGGGCTACTGGTGTGACGTGGGCACTCCGAGGGCCTATTTCCAGTGCTGTCTCGACGCGCTCGACGGCGCGTTGCGTCTGCCGGACGCGCCCTTTGAGAAGGCCGCGCCCGCGGAGCGCTCCGAGCGGGCGCCGCTCGAGGGCCGCTCCCGAACAGAGCGGCGCGTCGCCTGCCGCGACAGGGCAAGGCTCATGCGTGCCGTCTCCGGCGCCATGATGGAGGCGGGCGCCGCGCTCGACGACGGCGTCGTGCTCCGCTCCGGCCACTGCGCGCTGCGGGTCTCGCCCGCTCCCGACGCAGACGAGCTGTGCATCGAGACCGCCGCTGATGACGAGGACTTCTCCGGCCGCCTGGCCGACGCGCTCGGCGACATGGTCCAGCGACTTGAATCCGACGAGGGCTCCGAAGCCCGGGAGGGGGAAAAATAAAAAACCGCCGCATCAAATGGATGCGGCGGTTTTTCCTTAGTGATCACTTGTACCAGGCGATGACCTCGGCGAGATTCTCGCGGCTGACGCAGGAGACGGCGCGCTTGGTCATGTCCAAGGTGGCCTGTTCCTCGGGGCTGAGCTCCGCGCGGACGCTCAGGCGGCCGGCAATCTCCTTGCACTTCACCTTCATTATCAGCTTCATGGGGCCCTTGAGCTTGTTGATGTCAAAGCCGCCCTGGAGATAAAACACCGCCGTAGTCTGCGGAATGCCCATCTTGGCGCGGAAACCCGGGACAAGCTCGGGAGTCGGGGCGCCCATGCCGACGCCGCAGGCGCACCTGACCTTGTAGAGCTTCGCCGCTTTCTTGTAGCCCACGATATTGCCCGCAAAGAGCCAGCCGAGGAAGATGACTTCCCCACCTTTGTGGCACTTCGGAACATTATCCAGGCTGTACGAGGGCATGTCCAGCGCCTCGCCAAGGAGTTTTGCGTACTGCTCGGTATAGCCGGTGTTGGACTTGTAGACTATTATCATCATATTACCCCTTTCAAGAATCGGTCTGACAAACTACTATCAAATAGTATAACAGAGGTAGGAAAAATTGCAAGCGTTTTGCGCCATTTTTCACAAATATGATGGTTTCCGAACACTTTTGGTTCTGGTTTGACCTATACAAGCTCCCGGTACATCGCCGGCGCGCCGGCCTTGGTGGCGTTCTCCGAAACGGAGACCACCTCCACCTTCAGACTGTGCTGTCCGAAGGTGACCTCTATGATGTCTCCCGGCTTCACCTCGGCCCCGGCCTTGGCGACCTTGCCGTTGAGGCTAACGCGACCGCCGTCGCAGGCCTCGTTGGCCACGGTACGGCGCTTTATGAGCCGGGATACCTTGAGATATTTGTCGAGCCGCATGTGTGCAGACCTCCTTTTAATCCATGAGTCTATGGTCGTAATCCCCGGACGAGAGCCAGGTCGAGAGCTGGACCAGCAGTGTGCTCATGCTGTCCGGACCGGAGCTGGCGCTCGAGCTTCTGAAAATGCCGCTGCCCGACCCGATATTCGCCGGGAGCATGACTCTTGCCGAGGCGCCGCGGCCCTCGCGGCCTTCGATTATGAAAGCCCCGCCGTGCAGCTCGGCTATATCGCGCACGAGCCTCAGGCCCAGGCCGAGGCCTGATGCCCCGCCCGTAAAGAGCCGCGCCAGCTCATCCTGCGTCATACCGCAGCCGGTATCGTTCACCGCGAGCACCAGGCGTTCGCCCAGGCGCGCGAGATTAACCTCAAGCTTTCCGCCTTCGCCAAGGTGCAGAAGGCTGTTGGAGATGAGGTTCAGGAGCAGTATCTCCATCATCGTCCGGTCCGCGCTTATCCACACAGGTTCTTCGGGGCCGGAATACACGACCTCTATTCCCCGACTGCGCGCAAAATACTCGGTCGTCCATACCGTGTTCCGGCAGAGCTCGTCAAGGTCCAGGGTTTCGGGCCTGAAACAGAACGCACCCTTTTCAATGTCCTCCGCCAGCGAGACGTTGCCGACCAGGCGCTGGATCTGGGCACAGGTATGCTGGACCAGGGAGGCACGCTCGGCGCTTTTGGGGTCACCGGCTGTCTCGGCCGCCTCGCTCAAGCGGTTGGCTGCGAGCTTGAGTGCGTTCAGCAGACCGCGCAGCTCCGGAAGAAAACCCGCGCGCTTCGGGAGCGCCGGAGCAGGCTCCTCAACGGCGGCAAAGTACACCGTCAGGCCTCCGGCAGAACTTGAACGCAGCGAGACACGCTTTCCGCATAGCGTGACCGCCGCCACCTGACCCGGTCCCAGTTCTCGCACCGTCTCCGGCAGCAGGGCAGAAAAATCCTCTCCCGTATGCGCGCCGAAAGTCGCGGTGGCCGCGGGATTCATAAACAATATTTTTTCCCCGTCCGTGCCTATCACAGGCTCGAGCGCGGATTCAAAAAGCCTTGCCACGCCTTCGGTAAGCTCTCTCATGTTCGACCTCTCGCGCAAAGTTTTACACATAATATCAAATTCCCCCGCCCAATACAACTATTTCAGTCGAACGCTGCCGTTTTGCGGCGAATTTTTCTGTGCAGCCGCATCCCACTCATATATGATATGCCGGAACCCCGCCCCCGCACCCGAAAAAATATGGCAAGTTTAGTACAAAACGTATGGAATGTTTAGAATATTGCAAATATGGTATTGAAATTTCCGGGCGGATGTTATAGAATACATCCGGCAAAAATAAAACCGGTTCATTACATTTTCAGATATGGAGGAATTTCAAATGAGCATCAGAATTGGCATCAATGGCTTCGGCCGCATCGGCCGTCTGGTCTTCCGCGCCGGCATCGTCCGCGACGATATCGAGATAGTCGCCGTGAACGCCCCCGACAAGACTCCCGAGCAGCTCGCCTACGTCACCAAGTTCGACTCCGTCCACGGCCGCTTCAACGGCACCGTCGAGGTCGTCGACGGCAACCTCGTTGTCAACGGCAAGAACGTCAAGCTCCTCAACAGCCGCGATCCGTCCACTCTGCCCTGGGGCGAGCTGGGCGTTGACTACGTCCTCGAGTGCACCGGCAAGTTCCTGACCAAGGAAGCTGCCCAGCCGCACCTCGACGCTGGCGCCAAGGTCGTTGTTCTCTCCGGCCCCTCCAAGGACGACACCCCGATGTTCGTCTGCGGCGTCAACCTGGACAAGTATGATCCCAGCATGACCGTCGTTTCCAACGCCTCCTGCACCACCAACTGCCTGGCTCCTCTCGCCAAGGTCATTAACGACAAGTTCGGCATCATCGAGGGTCTCATGACCACCGTCCACGCCGGTACCGCCACCCAGAACGTCGTTGACGCCTTCTCCAAGAAGAACTGGCGCCTGAGCCGCAGCTGCTTCGAGAACATCATCCCCTCCACCACCGGTGCCGCCAAGGCTGTCGGCAAGGTCATCCCCGAGCTCAAGGGCAAGCTGACCGGCATGTCCATGCGTATCCCCAGTGCCGACGTCTCCATCGTCGACCTGACCTGCCGCCTCGAGAAGGGCGCCAGCTACGATGAGATCTGCGCCGCCGTCAAGGAGGCCGCCGAGGGCCCGATGGCCGGTGTCATGGCTTACACCGACGAGGAGGTCGTTTCCTCCGACTTCCGCACCGATCCCCACACCTCCATCTTCGACGCCAAGGCCGGCATCGGCCTGAACCCCAACTTCGTCAAGCTCGTCGCCTGGTATGACAACGAGTGGGGCTTCTCCAACAAGATGCTCGACCTCACCGCTTATATCGACAGCGTCCGCAACAAGTAATCGCAGATTTAAAAGCCGTCCGGCATTTGCCGGACGGCTTTTTTGCGGCCATGCGCAGATAAAAAATGCGCACGGCGTTTCACCGTGCGCATGTGATATTCAAATTGAGGACCCGCTTATTGCAGGACCGTCCTTACCTCCACACCGTATCCGCTGCGGATATCATTTATGACCACGTCAAGATTGCTGTCCACGTAGGCATTGCGGCGCTTGCTGACCTGCGTCAGCCCCTCGGCGAGAGTGACGGCGGCCTCCTCTTCGTGAATGCCCCTGACTTCGTAGTTGACTCCATTGCCCTGAACGATTCTCATAGCAGATGCTCCTTTCTGGGGGCGTCCCCCTGTTCGCTTATAATATAGCACGGCATTGTTAAAATGTCAACAATATATTGTGAATAAATTGACTATAATGTTTGTTAATTAATTAGCTACTTTTCACATATATCTGCCCCGCCGTGGAAGGCAGGGCAGAAGGGGGATGTGAGCGCCGGCTCAGGCCGTGCGGCCGCTCAGGGTCTCGGCCGCAGCGCGTATGTCCGCCAGGGAGGCCGAACGGGTGTGGGCGATCGGCTTCCAGGTCACGCGGCGGGCAAAGAGCGCGGCGAAGGATATGGGAATATAGGTGAACATGAAGATTGGGAAGGTGAAGGTGTACACGACCTTCTTCCACGTCGGCGCGTAGATACGCTTCCACTCACTTATGGTGGCGGAACCGCCTATCACGAGCAGGGTAAAGTAGGTATTCACCAGCATGGAGAGCAGGGACTCTCCCACTATGCTGATATCCTGTCCGGCGACAAGGCCGTACACCGCTGCTACGCCGTTTGCAAACACGCCGACAAAGGTGAGTATGGCCGCGGGCATAATGTTCATGGTCATGTCAAAGCAGGAGAAGCTGCCGTGCGCTATGCCGCGCAGGAGGTCCTTGCCGTACTTGCCAAACACCTGTAGATAGCCCCTGGCCCAGCGCAGACGCTGCCGCCAAGACTGGCGGAAGCCCGTGGGCTGCTCGTCGTAGAGCACGGCGTCGTGACAGTAGCCTATCTTGAGGCCGCGCACCACGTTGTGGACGGTGAACTCGATGTCCTCGGTCAGCAGGTGGAAGTTCCAGCCGCCACATTCGTCGAGCACCTTCTGCGAAAACATGAAGCCTGTGCCGGAAACTGCGCAGCTCGTGCCTAGCTTCATGCGGGCGTGGTTCAGGAACTGCGACTCGCGCAGGAACCACAGCGCGTAGCCGGAGGATATCCAGTTGTCGCCGAAGTTCTTGGAGTTGCGGTAGCTGGTGACTATCTCATAGCCCTGGGAGAAGACCTTGTTCATCTCCTCTATGTAGTTCTCCTCGAGCACGTTGTCCGCGTCGAAGACGAAGTAGGCGTCGAAGGGCCGCTCAGGGAAAAGCTCATCTATGCGGCGGAGGAGATAGTTGAGCGCATAACCCTTGCCCACGTTTGCCGTGTCGAAACGCTCAAATACTATGGCCCCGGCCTCGGCCGCGACACGGGCGGTCTCGTCCGTGCAGTTGTCCGCCACGACAAAGGTGGTCACAAGACCGCCGTCATAGTTCTGGCGCTTGATGCTCTCTATAAGGTTGCCGATGACCGCTTCCTCGTTCCTGGCAGATATCAGTACAGCATAGCGATGTCCCTTGGCCTCCGCCTTACGCTTGTCCTTCACCACGAAGGGGACAAGTATATAGAGAAACTGGTACGTATAGCACACTATGAACACTATTGAAATTATAAAGTTTATCAGCTTTACAGTTTCCATTGCAGATGTCCCTCCCATCTGTCCATCATTTTAAGCTCAAATTTTTAAAAACAAATTCAACTGGAGCTTAAGATTTGATTAAATGCGTCAAAACACTATGTGTACTAATTGTATTAACACACTTAGGCACAGATAATCTATCACAGCCGTCACTGCCTGTCAAGTCCCGATATTTGCTGAGGTTAGTGAATATTGCAAAATTATTATTCACGTTTAGTCTCCCGCTTGTATCCTTTGCCATAAGGATAAAAAATACTGAAAACGCGCTTGACCTGTGTCAATAATACGAGTATTATAGTTAAACAAGCGGGCCTTTGCCCGATTTTTATAAGTTTACATGAGAATATTTATTCGTTATACACCGAATTTCCGCCTACGTTGGCGGTGAAAGGAGCCGATTAACGATGTCAAGGGCCTATCTGCTGCTTGAAAACGGCATGGTGTTCGAAGGAGAGGGGTTTGGCGCGGCCGGCACGCGCGTGGGAGAGCTTGTATTCACCACGGGCATGACCGGCTGCGCCGAGAGCCTGACTGACCCGAGCTATCGGGGCCAGCTCATCACCTTCACCTTTCCCATGCTCGGAAACTACGGCATATGCTATGAGGACCGTGAGAGTCCGCACATCCACGCGCGCGCCGTTGTGGTCAGGGAGTTCTGCCCCCAGCCCTCCAACTTCCGCGCCGAGGTGGATGTGGACACCTTCCTTCGCGAGGAGGGGGTCTGCGGCATCTGCGGCGTGGACACGCGCCGCATCACCCAGCTGATCCGCGACAAGGGCGTCATGAACGCCGCCGTTACCAACGCCGAGCCGGACGACGCGCTGCTTGAGCTCGTGCGCGCGCACCGAGTCTCCGGCGTTGTGGACGAGGTCACGGTAAAGGAGCCGGTGCTGCTCGCGCCGAGGGGAGAAGCGCGCCATTCCGTCGCGCTGCTGGACTTCGGCTACAAGCGCAGCATTGCCGACTGCCTGACGGCGCGCGGCTGCGCCGTCACGCTCTATCCCGCCAAGACCCCTGCAGAGCAGATAATAGCCGCGGGTCACGACGGCGTTATGCTCTCCAACGGCCCCGGTGACCCGACCGACAACCAGTACAGCATCGAGCAGATAAAGATACTGATGGACGCCCTGCCCACCTTCGGCATCTGTCTCGGTCATCAGATGATGGCCCTGGCCGCCGGTGCCCGCACCAGAAAGATGAAGTTCGGTCACCGCGGCGCCAACCAGCCGGCGAAGGACCTCAAGACCGGCCGCGTCTACGTCACCAGCCAGAACCACGGCTACGCTGTGGACAACGCGTCCCTTCCCGGCTCCGGCGCGGTCATGCGCTTCGTGAACGTCAACGACGGCTCCTGCGAGGGCCTCGATTACCCCGGAAAGCGGGCCTTCTCGCTCCAGTTCCACCCCGAAGCCCACGGCGGGCCGCTCGACTGCAGCGGCATGTTTGAAAGATTCATTTCCATGATGGGAGGCGGAGAGAATGCCTAAGGACAGCAGCATCAAGAAGGTCCTCGTCATAGGCTCCGGACCCATAGTCATAGGCCAGGCCGCAGAGTTTGACTACGCCGGTACCCAGGCCTGCCGCCTGCTCATGGAAGAAGGCGTCGAGACCGTACTGGTGAACTCCAACCCGGCCACGATCATGACTGATCCCGACATGGCCGCCACGGTGTACATCGAGCCGCTCGACCAGCGCACCGTGGAACGCATAATCGAGAAGGAAAAGCCCGACAGCCTCCTCGCCGGCCTCGGCGGTCAGACCGGCCTGAACCTCGCCATGGAGCTCTACAAATCCGGTTTTCTGGACGAGCACGGCGTCAGGCTCATCGGCACCAACATCGACGCCATCCTCAAGAGCGAGGACCGCCAGCTCTTCAAGGACGCCATGGCCGAGATAGGCCAGCCCACCATCCCCTCCCGCACGGCGGAGACCCTGCCCGCGGCCCTCGCCGCGGCGCACACGATCGGCTACCCCGTCATCATCCGTCCCGCCTTCACCCTCGGCGGCTCCGGCGGCGGCATAGCCCACAGCGAGGAGGAGATGCTCACCGTCGCCGCAGCGGGCCTCGACGCCTCGCCCATACACCAGGTGCTGGTCGAGAAGTACATCTTCGGCTGGAAGGAGATAGAGTTCGAGGTCATGCGCGACAGCGCGGGCAGCGCCGTCACCATATGCAGCATGGAGAATGTCGACCCCGTCGGCGTGCACACGGGCGACTCCATCGTCGTCGCACCTGCTCTGACGCTGGCCGACCGCGAATACCAGATGCTCCGCTCCTCGGCGCTCTCCATAATCGGCAAGCTCGGCATCGAGGGCGGCTGCAACTGCCAGTTCGCGCTCGACCCTGAGAGCATGGACTACGCCGTCATCGAGGTCAATCCCCGCGTCTCCCGCTCCTCCGCCCTCGCCTCCAAAGCCACCGGCTATCCCATAGCCAAGGTCTCCGCGAAGATAGCTCTCGGCTACACGCTTGACGAGATCAAAAACGAGGTCACCGGCGAGACCTACGCCTGCTTCGAGCCCACGGTGGACTATGTCGTCGTAAAGTTCCCCAAGTGGCCCTTCGACAAGTTTGCGGGCGCGAGCCGCGACCTCGGTCCCCAGATGAAGGCCACGGGCGAGGTAATGGCCATCGCCCCCTGCTTTGAGGCCGCGCTGATGAAGGCCGTGCGAGGCGCGGAGATCAAGCAGGACACGCTCAACCGCGCCCCCTCCTCCCGCCGCCCACTCAGCCGCCGCATCTTCGACATGGACGACATGCGCATCTTCACCCTCTTCGAGGCCCTCAAGGCCGGCTATTCCGTCGAGGCCCTGCACGACATGACCCGCATAGACGAATGGTTCCTGCGCAAGCTCGAGGGCATGAAACAGCTCGAGGACTCGCTCGCCCAGGGGCTCACGGAGGAAAACTATAAAAAGGCCCGCCGCTTCGGCTACACGGACGCCGCCATCAGCCGCATCTCCGGCTGCAAGACGCCCGAGCGTCCTCCGCTCTCTTACAAGATGGTCGATACCTGCGCCGCCGAGTTCGAGGCCCGCACGCCCTATTTCTACTCCGTGCCCGAGGGCTACTGCGACGCCCGCGCCAAGCGCGCCGAGGGCCGCGAGACGGTCATTGTCCTCGGCTCCGGCCCCATCCGCATCGGTCAGGGCATAGAGTTCGACTATAGCTCCGTCCACTGCGTGCAGACCCTGCGCAAGATGGGCTACGACGTAGTCATAATAAACAACAACCCCGAGACGGTCTCCACGGACTACGACACCGCCTCCCGCCTCTACTTTGAGCCGCTCTGCCCCGAGGACGTCATGGGCGTCATCGAGGTCGAGAAGCCCGTGGGCGTCGTCGTGGCCTTCGGCGGACAGACGGCCATCTCGCTCGCGAACTTCCTCGTCTCCCAGGGCGTGAAGATTCTCGGCACCTCGGCCGAGGGCATAGACCTCGCCGAGGACCGCGAGAAGTTCGACGCCCTGCTCGGCACCATGGGCATAGAGCGCCCGCGCGGCGCCGGCGTGAACACGCTCGAGGAGGCGCTCGAGACTGCGGAGCGGCTGGGCTATCCCGTGCTGCTGCGCCCCTCCTACGTCATCGGCGGCCAGAATATGGTCATCGCCCACGAAGAGGCCGACGTGCGCCGCTACATGGGCATCATCCTTTCCGGCGGCATCGCCAACCCCGTGCTCGTGGACAAGTACATGCCCGGCACCGAGCTCGAGTGCGACGTCATCTCCGACGGCGAGCGCGTGCTCATCCCCGGCATCATGGAGCACATCGAGCGCGCGGGCATCCACTCCGGCGACTCCATCGCCATCTACCCGCCCAAGAGCCTCTCGCCCGAGATGACGGAGCATGTAGCGGACTGCTCCCGCCGTCTGGCCCTCGCCCTCGGCACTCGCGGGCTGGTGAATATACAGTACCTTATCTACGAGGACAAGCTCTACGTCATTGAGGTCAATCCCCGCGCCTCGCGTACCATACCCTACCTGAGCAAGGTCACGGGCGTTCACATGGTGGACATCGCGACCCGCGTCATGATGGGCGCCTCGCTCGAGGAGCTGGGCTGCCCGGACGGCCTGCTGCCGCCCTCGCCGGTATACGGCGTGAAGGCTCCGGTGTTCTCCTTTGAGAAGCTGCCCGACGCCAACAGCCTGCTCGGACCCGAGATGAAGTCCACGGGCGAGGTGCTCGGCGTCGGCCGCACGCTGCGCGAAGCGACCTACAAGGCCATGTGCGCCGCGGGCTACACCTTCCTGAGCGCCCCCGGCGGAGCCCGGCGCGGCGTACTGCTGAGCGTGGAGAACCGCCAGCTAGGCGAGATAGAGCCGCTGGTGCGCAAGCTGGACGCGGAGGGCCTCCACATGTTTGCCACCCCGGACACCGCGAACGCCATCAAGGCCATGGGCTATTACGCATTCGACATCGGCTCAGTCACCCGCACCGCCGACCTTGGCGGCATGCTGGAGCGCGCGGGCATAGGCTTCGTCATCTACTCCGGTGCGCTGCACGACGACACGATGGGCGACTACATTGAGCTCCACCGTCAGGCCATCCGCCGCGGCATACTCTGCATCACGAGCCTCGACACCGCGTACACCGCCATATCGCTGCTCGCCGAGCACATGAGCCCTGACTCCACAGAGCTGCTGGACATCGGTACGGTCGGCCGTCTGCACCAAGCATAAGTACTTGACAGCGGCTACGCCGCGTATATACTGTAACCACGGCTCCGAGCCGAATATTGCAGTTTACGGGAGGACGTCACGATGATCGTAACCACCACCAATTCGATAGAGGGCAGCCCCATCCGCGAGTACCGCGGCATCGCCTTCGGCGAGGTCATAACCGGCATCAATGTGTTCAAGGACATCGGCGCGGGACTGCGCAACTTCTTCGGCGGCCGCAGCGCCGGCTATGAGGAGGAGCTTCAGAACGCCCGCAACGAGGCCCTTGACGAGATGTGCCATCGCGCCGAGCGCATGGGCGCCAACGCCGTAGTCGGTGTGGACATCGACTACGAGGTCCTCGGAACCGACAACGGCATGCTCATGGTAAGCGCCTCCGGCACCGCCGTGGTCATCTGAATCCGCAGCAAAAACCGCCCCCATTCGGGGGCGGTTTTTTGCGTCAAAAGGGTTGAATCTTATCTATCCACTAAAAAAGTTGGAACCCCCGGCGAGGGTTCCCACTTGGACCCTTTCCTGCGCTTCAATAAGCAATAGAGGGTTCCGCGCTCTGCGGAGCGCGGGCAAGGGCTCCGCCCCTGCACCCCGCCACCTTTGAAAAGGTGGACGAAACTTTCAAACGCGCTTCGCGCAGCGAAGGGCGATCAATGCTCGAGGGCAATCAGCTCGCTGCCGTCGGCGAGGGCGGCGACGATATAGTCCCGGCCGCTGAACAGCACGCCGTCATCGTCGCAGCTCGTCGTGCACCAGCGCAGAGAGCTCACGCTCTTGCCGCTCAGCGCCGTCAACTCAGTGAGTTCGGGGACGCAATCGTTATTCCTGCCGCTCAGCTCAACAAAGTACCAGCGCCCATCGGACGTGCCTACGACCGCGTTCGCGTCCGTCCCCGGGAACCAGCTCGTGCAGGGCAGCTCGTACACCGCCGTCACGGTACCAGGGACCGAGATGGTCCTCTCCGTCTTCATCGCCGCCTTCACCTTCTCGCGGCGTTGGCCCTCCGCGGCTTCCTCAGCGTTCGGGGAATCCGAATCCGCGAAGTCCGTCCAGAGCTCCGCCTTGTCTATGACGACCGTCGCCTTGCCGGCGCTGAGCGTCACCTTGAAGTTGGGGTTGTCGTAGCACGCAAGCGCCACGCTCTCAGCAAAGGGCGTACCGTCAGGCGCCGCGGTCAGCCTGTCTCCGGCGTTGGAGGCGCGGTAGATCAGCGTTGCTGCCTCAGCGCGGCTGAGTATTTTGCCCGGGCGGAAGGTGTTGTCCTCAAAGCCCTCGATAAGCCCCGCGGAACACACAGCGCCTACCCAGCCGACGTAGTTCCGTTCAACATCCGCCGCGTCCGCGTACGGTATTTCTCCGCCCGGCTCCAGCCCCAACGCCGAGGCCAGTATTTTCGCCGCCAGCTGGCGCGATACGGGCTCATTGAACTGCGTCCACTGCGCATCCTGCTCGTCTATCCAGCCCCAGTCATAGGCGTTGCCCATCTGGCGGCCCGCCCAGTGGCCGTATTCCGCCCCGGTCTCAAAGCCCAGGCAGCGGGCCGTGATGGTCACGAACTCCGCCACGCTCACATTGCCGTCCGGCCGGAAAGTTCCGTCCTCATAGCCGTCAATATAACCCGCCGCGGTCATCTCCCCTATCTCGGCCGTGTACCACTTTCCGTCTGGCACGTCCGAAAAACCGAACGCAGCCAGCGCACCCGTGCTCAGGGCAAGGCACAGCGTCCCGGCAAGAACAAGGGACAGCGTTTTTTTCATGTTGATATCTCCTTTGCGCAGATTTCTTCGCCGCCTGTTATTATAGCCGTTTCCGGTCGATACAGCAACGTTTGAATCAAAATCGCCTTTGCGGGAAAGACTACCTGTACTTTCCTAAAAAGGGGTTTTTGCTTTTGCAGGGCAAGGTCGAGATATGCGGCGTGAACACGTCCAAGCTGCCGGTGCTCAAAAATGATGAGACCCAGGCGCTGCTCGAACGGGCCAAGGCCGGAGACAAAGCCGCGCGCGAAGAGCTGATAAGCGGCAACCTGCGGCTCGTGCTCTCCGTGATTCAAAAATTCTCCGGCCGCGGCGAAAACGTGGACGACCTCTTCCAGGTCGGCTGCATCGGTCTCATCAAGGCCATAGATAACTTCGACACCAGTCAAAACGTACGCTTTTCCACCTACGGAGTACCCATGATAGCCGGCGAAATAAGGCGCTATCTGCGCGACAACAGCTCCGTGCGCGTCTCGCGCTCCATGCGCGACACAGCCTACCGCGTGCTTCAGGCGCAGGAAAAGCTCACCGCCGACACAGGCCGCGAGCCGACCACGGAGGAGATCGCCTCCGCGCTCGGCATAAAACGTGAGGAGGTCGTCTTTTCCCTGGATGCCATCTCCGATCCCGTCTCGCTCTTTGAGCCAATCTACTCCGACGCCGGCGAGAGCGTCTGCGTCATGGACCAGATCTGCGACAGCCGCGACACGGACGAGAGCTGGCTTGAGCGTCTCGCCCTCTCGGACGCAATATCCTCACTCGGCGAGCGCGAAAAGCGCATCCTCGCCTTGAGATATTACGACGGCAAAACGCAGATGGAGGTCGCCGACGAGATCCACATCTCGCAGGCGCAGGTCTCACGTCTGGAAAAGAATGCCATAGCTCAGATAAAAAAGAACATTTTCGCCCAGTAATCCGCATATGCTCTGGCGAGGAGGGATGAGTTATGGCCTGTCTGTTTTCCGAGCTGCGCTGCAAGGAGGTCATAGACCTGCACAGCGGGCAGAGACTCGGCTATGTCTGCGACGCGGAATACGACCCCTGTGACGGGAAGATAATCGCCATAATCGTCCCCGGCCAGGGCCGCGCCGGGGGGCTGCTCGGCCGGGATGACGATTACGTGATCCCCTGGAGCAGCATCTCCAGGCTTGGCAGCGACATCATTCTCGTCGACCTCGAGCAGTCGCCCTCCCGCCGCAGACGCGAAAAGCGCCCGTTCCTATATTAATCAAATGTAAAAAGTCCCGGTCAGCCGACCGGGACTTTGCATTTTATCTCTCAGACGCTATAAATAAGCCGAAAACTGCAAAAAATACCTTGCAAAGCCTGAGGGCTTTTGCTATAATGTATCGGCATTACGCACGGATGGGGGGATTCCCGGCCCGGTGACCGCGAGGTTGGGCCGTGGGGAGATGAGCCCCGCCGGAGGTAATAACAAAATAAAGGAGGACACAAAACAATGGCAGTAGTATCCATGAAGCAGCTGCTGGAGGCCGGTGTGCACTTCGGCCACCAGACCCGCAGGTGGAACCCCAAGATGGCCGAGTACATCTACATGGAGCGTAACGGCATCTACATCATTGACCTGCAGAAGACCGTCAAGAAGCTCGAGGAGGCGTACAACTTCGTGCGCGACCTCGCCGCCAACGGCCAGAACATCCTTTTCGTCGGCACCAAGAAGCAGGCTGCCGAGGCCGTCAAGGAAGAGGCTGAGCGCGTCGGCCAGTACTACGTCAACGCCCGCTGGCTCGGCGGTATGCTGACCAACTTCAAGACCATGCGCACCCGTATCGACCGCCTGGCCCAGCTCAAGAAGATGCAGGAAGACGGCACCTTCGACATGCTGCCCAAGAAGGAAGTCATGAAGCTCATGGGCGAAATGGCCAAGCTCGAGAAGTATCTCGGCGGCGTCAAGGAGATGAAGAAGCTCCCCGGCGCTCTGTTCGTCATCGACTCCCGCAAGGAGCACAACGCCATCGCCGAGGCCCGCAAGCTGCACATCCCCATCGTTGCCATCGTTGACACGAACTGCGACCCCGATGAGGTCGATTACGTCATCCCCGCCAACGACGACGCCATCCGCGCTATAAAGCTCATCAGCGCCACCATGGCCAACGCCGTCCAGGAAGGCCGTCAGGGCGCCGACAACGCCGCCGAGGAGGCCGCCAAGGTCGAGGAGAGCGACGAGGCCGCCGAGTAAGCCTCATCCCCCCTGTTTACTTTTAAATATTTACGGAAGGATGATCATATATGGGATTCACAGCTGCTGACGTCAAGAACCTGCGCGAGATGACCGGTGTCGGCATGATGGACTGCAAGAAGGCCCTCGCCGAGGCCGACGGTGATATCGACAAGGCTGTTGAGTGGCTCCGTGAGAAGGGCCTCGCCGCCGCTCAGAAGAAGGCCGGCCGCATCGCTGCCGAGGGCATGGCTTACGCTTATGTCTGCCCCGAGTGCGGCGTCGGCTCCATTGTCGAGGTCAACGCCGAGAGCGACTTCGTCGCGAAGAACGACCTCTTCGTTGATTACGTGCAGAACGTCGCCAAGGTCGTCGCGAAGGACGCCCCGGCCGATCTGGACGCTCTCTTCGCCTGCAAGTATCCCAACTCTGACAAGACCGTGCTCGAGGAGCAGAACGACAAGGTCCTCGTCATCGGCGAGAACATCAAGGTCCGCCGCTTCGCCCGCTACGACAAGGGCACCAGCGTCGCTTACGTCCACATGGGCGGCCGCATTGCCGTCCTCATGAACCTCGAGGTCGGTGCCGGCTTCGAGAAGAGCGCTGAAGTCGAGGAGCTGGGCAAGGATCTCGCCATGCAGGTCGCGGCCCTGAACCCGCAGTTCCTGGATAAGAGCGAGGTCAGCGAGGAGTTCATCGAGAACGAGAAGCGCGTCCGTCTGGCCCAGGCCAAGGAGGACCCGAAGAACGCCTCCAAGCCCGACGCTATCATCGAGAAGATCGTCATGGGCGGCCTTGCCAAGTACTACAAGGAGATCTGCCTCATGCAGCAGCCGTTCGTCAAGGACGACAAGGTCTCCGTCGAGGATCACGTCGCCGCCGTCGCGAAGCAGCTCGGCACCACCATCAAGGTGAACTGCTACACCCGCTTCGAGAAGGGCGAGGGCATCGAGAAGCGCCAGGACGATCTCGCCGCCGAGGTCGCCAAGCTCGTGAAGTAAGGAAAATTTCAAAAGAGCCTTCCGCGATATACGCGGAAGGCTCTTTTTTGTTTATGTGATTCACTTTTTCAGTCGGGCTATCATGGCATCACAGACACTGTCCATATCGGCAACTATACCATAGTCACAGTAGTTGAATATTGCCGCATCAGGGTCTGAGTTTACAGCAATGAACTTTTCTGCGTCAACGCCAGTCACATGGTTTACTGCGCCGGATATTCCGAAGCCTATGTAAAGCTTTGGCTTTATCATCACACCGGATTGACCAACCTGGAGCTTATATGGAAGCAGCTCACGATCCACAATTGGTCTGGTGCAGGCCAGTTTTCCACCCAGCAACGCGGCTAGTTCCCGGTACTTTGGCAGGCTATCATCCTTCAATCCGGCGCCTACGCACACTATCGTCTCACAGTTTGTGATGTCCAGTTCCGGATCAAAGGCATCGGGAGTATAGTCCAAGAGCTTTGAGCGTATCTGGTCCTCTGGAAAGTCTATTTCCTCCTTGACTAATTCTATGTCCTCCCGACGACCAGCTGGCTCAAGCTTGAATGTACCTGGACGTATAGTACCTACCTGAGGTCTCAACACAGGTATCGTTATCACTGCCATGATTTTGCCGCCGGCCGCAGGCTCTATGAACTCAATGTCACCAGTGTCAGGATTATATATAACTTCCGTAGCATCGGATGTGCATCCTGTACCCAATCTTGCGGCAAAACGCGGAGCAAAGTCTCGGCCATTGGTTGTGCCCCCAATAAAGACAGCGGATGGTTTATATTTTTCACACAACACTGTAAACAAATTGGTATAGGCCTCTGTGTTGTATCTCTGGTAGCCATTACCGGAGACTGCTATTATCCCGTCTATTCCGCAATCCTTCACTTTGTCAAGCTCACTGTCGGGCAATTCGCCAGCTATAACTGCTATTAGTCTATCACCCGAGCGGTCACAGAGCTTCCGCACCTCGCAGCACAACTCCAGCGAAACGGGAAACACTCTGTTCCCGCTGTGTTCGATATACACCCACATGTCTTTATAATCTTTCTTGTCCATTACAGGCACCTCCTCATATTCCCGCCAGTTCAAACAGCTTTGCTACGCTTTCTTCAACACAGCCCTCGTCTATGATGAGGCCTGGTTCTGGCATTACCGGCGGGAACATGCGCGGCACCTTCGTCGGCGAACCGGGATCTCCTATCTTGCTTCGGTCAAGTCCCGGAATGTCATCGGCAGTAAGGGTCAGTATTTTTGCCTTTTTCGCGGCGAGCTTGCCCTTCAGGCTGGGAATTCGTACCGAATAATGGGTTTTTTCCATTGTAAACAGGCAGGGCAGGCTTACTTCAAGTGTCTCAATTCCTGTCTCAAGCTCTCGCTCCACAACAATTGTACCGCGATCCTCATCAATGTCTTTAATCAGGCTCGCGCTGGTAATCTGCGCTGCTCCAAAGCGCTCTGCCAATTGAGCACCCATTTGTCCTGTCGCTCCATCCAAAGTCTCCTTACCGCAAAACACAAGGTCAAAACGGTCTACTGCGTTCGCCGCAGAGACAATGGAATAGCTGGTAGCCAGTGTGTCAGCATTACCAAACGCTCTGTCCGTAACCAGTATGGCCTTATCTGCTCCTACAGCAAGGCACTCGCGCAGCACAGCTTCCGCTGCTGGCGGACCCATGGTTATGAGGGTTATTTCGGCACCGTATCGTTCCTTCACCGAGAGGGCAGCCGAAAGTGCGTTTCCGTCCAGAGGATTGAGGATTGCAGGAACACCTGCTCTGATGAGGTTGCCTGTCTCCGGGTCCATCCGCATCTGGTCCACATCGGGGACCTGCTTTACACAAACTAGTATTTTTAGCATTCTTTTTCTCTCTCCTATAAAGAAAAATTGCGAAAAGTGTTATGGCATCAATCTCACTGCTCACAACCCGTAGCTAAGCGGTATTAGTACGGCAGCCGCAAAAAGCGATAATAAGTTATACAAACCGCCAACTTTTGAGTAATCGGTGAATCTGTACCCTCCCACCATTGTCATTGTGAGCGGCGGTGTTGCAACTGGGGTGGCAAACGCAAGATTACAGCCTATAACCACTGTGACTACATATGGTATTGGATCTACTCCAAGCCCGGAACCTAGCGAAATCGCCAGAGGCGTCAGGACTGCCGCCGTCGCAGTATGGCTCATAATGTTTCCAAGCACCGCCGACGTCACAAGAAGTATCAAGCAAATCGTTACGGGGCTTGTCCCTTCGCCAAATGTTGATATTATCATGTCCGCCACGGCCTGGATCACTCCGCTCTTATTCAGCGCGGTTGAGATACCCATAGCTCCGCCAAGCACACATATCGTGTTCCAGTCAAGGGATTTAAACGCTTTGTCGAACGATATGCACCCAGTCATTATGCAGAGTACTGCTGCAGTCAATCCCACTGTACCAAAGGAAAATACTCCTGCTGTAAAGCAAATAACACAGCCAGCCATGATTACACAAACGGTTATGCACTTTACCCGGCTGTGATTATTCTCTCTTTTAGCAGGCGTTTCTGTATACTCTATTTCCGGAAAGTCAAACACCTTTTTCTGCAGCCGTATACCGATGACCCAATAATAAGCAGCCAACAGCACCACCAACGGAAAGCCGATCTTTCCAAGTTCCCAGAACGTCAGTTCCCTTACAGAATCGGAGGTCTGCAAAATGGCTTGGGCCGTCAGCTGAGGCGTTGATCCCGCTAGGGTACAATTTCCTCCCACGACAGAAGCAATGCCAACAGCCATATAGGTATTTTTTTTAGTAATAGCTCCACCAGACGATCTGGCTAACGACGCAAGCAGGGGCAAAAATATAGCGACAACTGCGCTATTGCTGAGAAAAGCCGACAACAGAGACACAACGAACACCAAAACCATAATAAGCAGCTTTTCATTTTTACCAGTGCGCTTAACGATAGCACTCCCTATGATTTCAGCCGCACCTGTCTCAAACACAGCGTTGCCAAGTATTAACACAGAGGCAACCATAATGACAGTATCTGAACCAAAAGGCGAAACCACGTCGGCAGGCTCTATTATGCCGAAGAGCATCATTAGCAGTGAACCTAAAACGGCCGTAAGTCCTGCAGGACGTTTCTGCCTGACGAACGAAATTAGAATTATAATGAATATTGCTGACGCCAGAATCGGTTTTATAATATGCACCTCCACGCTTATCACATGGTCACGGGAAGGGTCTTCCACTGCGGAGGCGGGCTAAGCCCGCCTCCGACAACGTCTCAGGCTATTCGCGTAAATATTTTTGCCGCATTCTCTCTCAGGATGTTTTTTTGTACTTTTCCCACGCTGTTTTCAGGCAGGCTTTCCATCAGTGCCCAGTATCGAGGCTTTTTATATGAGGCCAGATTCTCTGCACAAAAGTCCAGCAATTCTGCTGCGGTAAGCTTTTCCCCTGGATTGAGCACTATAGCAGCCGCAATTGCTTCCCCAAATCTTGGGTCTGGCACTCCTATAACAGCGCTGTCCATAATGGCTGGATGCGCCTGAAGTGCTCTCTCTACCTCCTGGGCATAGACGTTCTCACCGCCTGTCTTAACTATGTCCCGCTTCCTATCTACCAAGTAGTAATACCCGTCTTCATCCACGCGCATTATATCTTCAGTCCTGAACCAATCACCAACGAAGACCTTGTCCCGCTCATCCTCCCTTCCGAGGTAACCGTTAAATACCATCGGCGATCTTACAAGCGCTTCCCCCGGCATGCCTGCTGGTACACGGGCACCGGATTCATCAACTATTTTGATGTCAACAAGCGTATTTAGTTTTCCTACTGTACCCGCAAGTTCCGGTCTTTCCTTGATCTGTCCCCTGGACAGATTACAGCCAGTAGCACTGCACACTTCCGTAGATCCCCAGGACGGACGCAGTTTACTGTTGGGGAACATCTCAAATATCTCCTCAATACACTTTTCAGTGCATTTCCCAGCGGTTACGAGTGCAAGTTTCACACTCGACAAATCATAACGGTGAGCGGCCTCCGACTGGTAGAGTCTCTGGTATGAGATTGGCGGAAGAAGCAATATCTCCGTTGCTTTGCGCGCTTCGATCTGGTGGCATATCTTCTCAGGGTCAAAAGAACTTATGAGTATCAGTGTGGCGGCAAGTGCGGCAGATTTAAAGATGCAGAACAACCCGGCCGTGTGGTAAAGCGGTGCTGGGGTGAGTATGGCCGGTGACTCTTCACTGGGCTCACTTCCGGCAGCCAGGATAAGTGCGTGGTCCCTTACCATCTGCTGAGACCGCAGGACTCCTTTGGAAACGCCTGTGGTACCGCTTGTAAACAGTATCACACTCTCATCGTCCGGCCCCAAATTCTCCTGCGCCTCGTCCTGTATATCACAGGACAAAACCAGTTCATCTAGGAAACAGTCTGCATCATATGACTCGGCATCCCATACTGCACGGCGGCATATAACGGTTCTTAATCCAAGACAGTTTGCCTTTATGCCACTTGCCTGCTTAGAAAACTCCGAACCAAACACCATGCACGTACATTCGGCAGTCTCCACCGTCCTTATAAGCTCGTCCACCATTAGGCGCACATGCAGGGGCACAACAGCCACGCCGATCTTTTGACATGCGTACCACACTACGAGCCAATCTACACTGCTCTTCATGAGCAGCGCGAGTCTGTCTCCCCGTTTTAGCCCTCTGAGCTTCAAGGCATTTGCAAGCCGGTTGCTTTCGGCATTCAGTTCGGAATATGTAAGCTCGCGGTCTTCGCATACTACTGCGATCCTGTCAGGAAAACAATCAGCGTTCCTGAGCAAAAAGTAGCCGAAATTAACCATTAAAAGCCTCCGAAAAACGTTTCAGATTGCTGCTCTCAGGCAACGTGCCATATACCCATTACATTCCAGATGAAGTATGCGATATACATGCAGACAAGGCCTATGATGCAGTAAATGTAGCAGTATTTTGTAGTGTCTTTGATGGTTACCCAACCCTCTCCAGCTGCATAAATTGCAGTGAGATATACTGAGCTCTGATAGGGCAGGAACCAGCCAATAACAAAAGCGTTAAGTATAAAGCCTATGATCCAGGGATTGATGTTCGCAGATATTCCGAGAGGAATAAGCAGGGCCGTAAATACGGAGAGATATCCTATCTCAGAAAGGATAAGGAAGCGAACCAGCAGAGTAAGCACAGCAAGGCCGGCGATAAGCAGGAAGGGGTTGGAGAAGAAACCAACGGTGTATGGACCGACAGTATCGCTGAGCCAGGTAGTAATATTCACATAGGGCAACACAGTGCCAAGGCCAACGGAGCAGGCGATGAATATAAGCGACTCCCAAGCAACGTTGTTACGCCACTGCTTAACAGGGAGAATACCGAAGATCAGGGTTGCACAGAGAGCCACAAGCGCAGTTGCGTACTCCGGAATATTGGTAACGCTCTTGAGGACCCAGGAGAGAACGGTCAGTATCATAATGATACCCATGATCTTCTCCTCGCGCTTCCAGGGGCCAAGAGCTTTCTGACGCTCCTCAAGGAAAGATACGTCAAGCTTCTGTCCGCTGGAGGGCTTATATCTGTTGCTGATATAAAGGTAGTTGCCAATGAAGAAAGGAACGATGAAAGGCAGTGAACAAAGTGCCCATTTGACCATGGTATACTCAGCCTGGATCTCCGCGCTGTACATGCCAACCAGAGCGGCAGTGGTTACAGAGGCCGTGATAAACATCGCAGGTGAGAAGCAAATGGCTGAGTAATATGCGAGGAAGAGGCCTGTAGCCTCCTTGCCCTCGTTCTTATAACCCATGGCCTCGCTGATACCACGGGTCAGGGGCGAAAGCACAGTGCACTTTGCAGCCTTGCTAGGCACGAACGGAGAGGTAATGGTGGTCACTGCCAGCAGGCCGATAACCTGTCCACGGTAGCTTTTGGGGAAAAGCTTAAGAAGGATGATGGCTATACGTTCAAGTAGACCGCAGGCTTTTATAGCCGCACCAAGTCCAAAGGCCGCAACCAGCAGCCAGTAAGTGGACTCCGAAAAAGCGGAAAAAGACACATCTATCGGCACTTTTCCGAACACGATAAAAGCAACACACATAAGGATTGCTGTAACTGCCTCGTGAAATACCTGTCCAGCCCACCAGACAATTGCACAGACCAGAATACCTATAACTCTCATGGCCTGTGTCTCCAGCCCGGCAGGTGCCGGAATCAGTGCTATGGCAATGCCCAGTATGAGACCAACAATGAGATAAATAAGTTGCTTCCTTGTGAATTTCATTTTTTCCCTTCCCTTCTGTTATTGAAACAATCGTATCGCTACGGCGAAATTGTTAATTAGATGTCAATCGTAAGCGCTACTGTCCCCCTTTTTCTCCGCACGGCATGGGTAGCCGTGCGGAGTCAGGGCACGTATTACCGCTCCGCCATTATGGACTTGAAGATGATATTCTTCTGAATTTCGCTTGTACCCTCGCCTATTGTGAGCACGCGCGCATCTTCATAGTAACGGGAGAGCCCGAAGTCTTTCAGCAGGCCCATGCCTCCACATATCTGCATGGCCTTTTCACAAATCTTCTGTGCTTCCTCAGTGCAGTAAAGCTTAGCAATGGAAGCGCCCTTCGCTATGGACTCACCGCTGTCAAGCTGGGAAGCAAGGTACATGATATACCCCTCGCCAACCTGTATGCTGCTGAACATGTCCGCAATATAGTGCTGAAGGACCTGGAAATCACTCAACGGCTTACCGAAGGCTATACGCTGGGTAGCATAGTCCAGGGCCTTTTCGTATGCACCCTTGGCGTAGCCGACAGCCCTGGCAGCAATAACAAGCCTTGCACCATCAAGTGTACCGAGGGAAATCCTGAGGCCCTTGTTCAGTTGGCCACACAGGCTCCATTTGGGAACACGGCAGTTTTTGAAGTAGATATCGCCGGTATCGGAACCGCACCAGCCAAACTTGTTGTAGTGGGCGCCATATGTAATGCCAGGAGCGTCGGCCGCAACCAGGAACACACTGATGCCCTCCTTGCCAGTTTCGGGATCCACGGTCTTGGCGCTAACCTGCCAACTGCCAACAGCACAGCGGTAGGAGATAAAGCTCTTGGTGCCATTTATGACCCACTCATCACCATCCAGCACGGCAGTAGTAGATATAGCACGGGAGTCCGAGCCACCGGAGGGTTCCGTATAGGCCATACCCATAAACTTACCTTCATCTACTATCATCGGAAGGAAGTGGTCGATCTGTTCCTGGTTGGCAAAACTCAGCAGCTTATTTGCATTGTTGGAGCAGTTCAGGATGGAAGCAAGGTTGTTGTTGTACTTCGAAGCCTCAATGATAAGCATGAGCAATGTTGTCATGCTCTCACCGAAACCGCCGTACTGCTCGGGAGCAACCAGTCTGGTGAATCCAAGCTCAGCCATTCTGTCACGCATCCATATGGGGTACTCGTCCACCTCGTCAAGCTCCTTAATTCTCGGAGCTACCTCCTGCTGGACAAACTCGTTGAATAGGTTGAGGTACATTTCCTGATTCTCTGTGAGTTTCATCTGTATTCTCCTATCAATAAAAATTTTTATTTTGTCGTAAGGGACGCTGCGACGGCTCCTGCAGCTTTCAGGTCTTCTATCTTCTCAGCTGTGTATCCAAGTATGTCCTTCATTATTGCGTCGGACTCCTGACCAAGCAGCGGTGCACCTTTATAAACGTTGCAGGGTGTTCCACCAAAGCGCGGCATAGTCGCGATATCTACGAATTCTCCACCGGTAGTGGCATCAATGATTTTGATAAAATCATTGCGGGCCTGCCAATGCGGGTTGTTGTAAGCGTCTTCGGCAGTGTTGAGCATGGATACAGGAATGCCCGTCTCCATAAAGATACGCTCCACCTCGGCGGCATCGTGTTTGCTGAGCCAGTCCAACCACAAGGCATCCATCTTTTTCACAAGTTCAGGATTACCCTGGCCGCATGTGTCCATATATGGGAAATCGTCCACAGATACATTCATGAGGTCACAGAACTTCTTCCAAATACCTATGCCCCAGACGCCTACCGACACCCACTTTCCATCCCGGCATTCGTAGTAACCGAATGGACGCCACAAAGGATTGAGCGGACCAGTGCGCTTATAATTGCCGCCACCGTTGAGCTGTTCGCACCAGTGGTAGCTCATGAGGTAAGCCGCCGACTCATACATGGATGCGTCTATGACCTGACCCTTTCCCGTCTGTAGCATGCTGTAATAGCCAGCCAGGGAACCGCAGGCTGCAAAAAGCGCCGTAGTAATGTCGCAGACTAACGGATTTGCTGTCAGATATGGACCGTCGGGCATACCCTGCATAGCGGCAAGGCCGCTGAACGCCTGTCCAACGGGGTCGACACAGGGCTTGCCCAGATAGCGGTCAACGCCTCCGTTCTGTTTCAGTCCATAGCCCGTGACATGCACAATGACGAGCTTGGGGTTTGACGATAGGGCCAGTTCGTCAGTGGGTCCGTGTTTACCTATATTCGGCACACTGTTTATCCAGATGTCGCACTGCTTTACCAGATCGACAAAAACGTCCTTGGACTCAGGCACCTTGTCAAAGTTCATGTTGAACTCAAAACTGTTCATATTGCGCCCAAGGCTTATCCACTTGGGTACAACCCCGCTCTCGGTACGGCGGCCTATCCGAGAAGTGTCACCGGAACCAGGGATCTCGATCTTGATAATCTCTGCTCCCATGTCGCCCAGCCAGCGGGCCGCAAAGGGCCCCGCAAAAGCAACTCCCGTCAGCATCACTCTCAGACCATGCAGCGGGCCGTATTCAGGTGTAATGGGATTGCTTCTCATTTTTCTCATCCTTTCCTTGTATTTTTATATTTTATTATTGGTTCTCTTTGATTGCTTTTGTCAGCAGAGGCACTATTTCAAACATGTCTCCAACGATACCATAGTCACAGCCAGACATTATCGGTGCCTTCTCGTCACGGTTGATAGCAACTATGATCTGTGAGCCTCTGACGCCCACCGTGTGCTGGATTTGTCCTGAGATACCAAGGGCTACATAGAGCTTGGGGCTGAGCTGTAGACCCGAAAGGCCGATGTATTCCGAAAACCAGTGGTTGTCCTCCGCCAGGGACCGGGAGCAGCCAACCTCTGCGCCTATAGCCTCCGCTAGATCATAGGCTATTTTGAGCTCTTCCCTGTCTGAGAAGCCCATTCCCACTGCGACTACTTTGTCTGCTGCCGTGATGTCCACGCCCTCCCGAACTATCGGGGCCGTGTCAATGACGCTCACCCGCCTGTCCTCCTGAACCTGCACAGTTCTTAACGGAGCAGGCACTCCGGACGCAGGAGGAAATTTACCCGCTTGAACTGTTACCACGCACGGGTACAAGGAGCTCTCGCTCTTTATAATGGCGCCGCCGTAGGCTATTCTCTCGGTCTTTAGCGTATCTCCCTCAATTCGCGCGTTCTGAACTTCGCTGATGAGCGGGCAGCCCAAGCACCCTGCGGCATATGCCGCTATCTCTCTTCCAGAGGGCGTAGATACGGAAGCGAATATATCTATGCTTTCAACGCTTATAAACTCCGCTATGCTCCTGGAGTAATCCTCAGGTCGCTCTGACTTTCCAATCAGGAAGACTGTCTCATCGGCACCGGACACATTGAAACCGTCCTGTACATCGGTGCCGCATACAAGGGCAATACAGTAGGCTCCAAGTTCTCGCGCAAATGATACCATTTCTGCCAGTCTGTCAGGCCTGTTGGCATATACAAGCATCTTTGCCATTAGATAACCCCTTCCTTCCTCAGAGCCGCGGCCAGCGCTGCCGCAGACTGCTCCTTGGTATCCTCGTTGATCAGAATATTCTTACGACTTGAAACATAGCCTGTGCTCCCCAGGTCCTCCAAATTGGTATTCATTCGTACGCCAAGAGTCTCAGGGGTTAGCTCCAAAACGGGCTTCTTTCTTGCTGCCATAACCTGCTTTAGCCCGGGTATAGGCGCTGGCGCCACCTCCGGCAGTACGCATACCACAGCCGGCAGCTTGACGCTCACTGTCTGTACGACATCCTCGAGTTTACGCTTTGCTATCACTGCGTCGCCTTCCATGCTATAAGAAGTAACACTGCTGATAACTGGCCAGTCAAGGATAGCAGCTATTCGAGGCCCTGTTTGACGCGCATAGTCATCACTAGACCCCTCGCTGCATAGCAGCAGCACCGCATCCTCTGTTTTTGAAGCAGCAGCTGCAAGAAGCGTTGCAGTCAGATTACCGTCCGGCTTGCCATCCTCGGCAGTGTTTATCCAGACTCCCTCATCCATGCCCCTAGCGAGCGCGTCGTTAAATGACTTTCGCGTCTCCGCTCCTCCACAGGAAATGCCCACGCAAACACCTCCGAGTTCTTTGGCGGCCACACTTCCAGATTCGATGGTGTGTTTGTCATAGTCACTTATCTTGTATTTGGCCCTCGAATAGTCAACAGACAAATCAGTATTAATACGTATATCTGATTCATCCAGCACCCATTTGTAACAAACCAGTACCTTAGGCATTGTCTTCCTCCCCGATAATATTTTCGGTCAACACAAACTCCCCCGCCATATGCTCTCTGCTCATGGCAAAATAGTGGTCAGCATTTTTTGATATCTTTTGGATCTCTTCCTCCTTGAGTGGACGAATCACCGCTCCAGGAGAACCCATTACAAGGGAATTGGGTGGGATCTTTTTGTGCTGCGTTATCAGTGTTCCAGCACCAACAATGCAGTTTTCACCTATCTCTGCGTCATTCATGATGATGGCCCCCATGCCGATGAGCACATTATCCGATATCCTACAGCCATGAACTATGGCTCCATGCCCAATAGACACGTTCTTACCTATTTCAACTGAATACACAGGCGTTGAGTGCAGGAGACAGTTGTCTTGAATGTTCGTCTTTTCACCAATTGAAATACTCGTTCGGTCCGCTCTAATCGTGGTGTTGAAAAAAATGCAGCAATTATCTGCTATGGACACATTGCCGCATATGGCAGCACCGGGTGCTACATATACACCAGAGCCTATTCTCGGTATTGCCGGCATTACCAAACCTCCTTCCAGTTCATCCCTGGCGGAAACTCACGCCGAATGCTCCTACAGGATAGTTCCAGTCGCTTACCAGCCGGCCACCGCTGAGAACACGGCAAGTACCACACTCAAGGCAGCCAAGATAATCAAAGCGAACTCCTTCGCCATCTTTTTTATAGAGCGCCGCAGGGCATATTCTCACCACCCGATCTATCTCCTCTGCGTCTCGGCATGATTTATCCACAAGAATATGGCTGTGCTCCTCGTCGACGCTAAATTTGTCGACGCCCAGCTTGTCTTCCACTGTCATACGCATCTCATATACCTCCGTGAGTTTTGTTCACATAGTCCTCGCACCTGAGCAATTCCCGGAAGATTCCGCTAGCCTCCACTGCATCCTGATATGCCTTTAGCGCCTCGGCCGAATAATCTCCGCTCTCGTGCTGCGCTATGGCTATCTCAGCTGCCAGCATACCTGACTCAATGGCAAGATCCATGCCCCTTATTGCAAAACCGTAGTTTGCAACAAGGCCAGCCGCATCTCCGGCAATCAGAACGCCATCGCCGTACAGTTTTCCAATCTGCCTGCTGCCACCGTGGTGAACAATGTGCGCTGAGTACTCTAGCAGCGTACCGCCCTCGATCAGGCTAGCCACCACAGGCTGCTCCTTGAACTCCTCAAGCAGCTCTGGAACAGACTTGGTCGTTTTGTTTATATCTCCAATTAGAAATTCAATTCCAACCGATAGACTATCTTTGTTCGTGTAAATAAATCCGTCAGCATAGTTGCCCGCTGTACGGTCACCGAGATACATGTACTCGACGCCCTCTCCATCACGCAGGTCAAAGCGGCTGTTAATCGTCTCCTCACTAAGCTGTATGACCTCCTTCACCCCCACGCAGGTGGCTTCTGGGTCAAGATCACCGCGCAGTCCTGCCTGCTGTGCGAGCAGAGAATTGGCTCCGTCCGCCAGCACTACAAGGTCAGCCTCCATGCGCTCGTCTCCCGCAATAACTCCGCAGACCTTCCCGTTCTCAATAAGGAGCTCCGTCACGGCAATGTTGTTGACTACCATTGCCCCTTCTTCCTCTGCCTTTTCACACATCCACTGATCCAATTTTGCCCTAAGTACGGAATATGCTTCTTCATACTTTGTTTCCTGGAGCTCTCTTACATTAAGACTTGTATCAAGGACCTGATTTTTAGACCATTTAAAAACGCGCTCATGAACTATTTTGCGTTCCACCGGAGCTTCATCTTCGAATTCAGGGAACAGCTTTTTAAGTGTGTCTGCGCAGAGTTTACCGCCAGTGACATTCTTGGCCCCGCAATAGCTTCCACGCTCTATCAGAAGGACCTCCATGCCAGCACGCGCCATTTGACACGCCGCGCTCAGGCCGGCCACTCCACCTCCGACAACAATCACTTCCATTCTTTCATCTGCCATGTTGCCTTGTTCTCCTTTCTGCGATCAAACGACAAGCCTACTCGCTGCTCGCTCAATCATATTACGAGCAAAACATGTGCCAAAAAACTAACGAGAGTGAAATTAAACTGAATTTTAGCCGAATTACGTCGATTATTGACAAAAACATAACAGCAAAATTGTTGACTATCACAGTAAAAACAAGCCTCATTCAATATTCACAAAAAATGTAATTTTATCAAAGCGTCTAAATATGTCTATAATTAATACGCGCTCATACACAATTGTCTAAAATTCATACATCTCCATTTCGCTCTAAGGTCATTATTTCTAATTTTATGCGCATGGCACATATATATCTGCGTTATTATTGTGGATATTGACAAAATCACAGGCAATTTTGTATAATTACTAAACACAAGCCTGCTGTTCTCGCTTTAACTTAACAAGGAGGCAAAATTACCATGGATCACCTTACAAGCATCCGGGATAACAAGCTGTCACGGATTAAAGATTTGTGCATAAAGGGTCAAATTGGTAATGTGCCGAATGAATATTTGGCCATCGTCAACGAATGGAAATCATCCATGTCGCTTGGAATTGATGTCGACATGAAGTTGACAGACAAGCAGCGGGATTTCGAAGTTTTCAGGCGCATCGATGAGCTTCACAGATATCATCTGAGCTATCTCAACGGTTATTACAGCAGCAAGGAAAAGCTTTTGGCCATGCACGGATGCGCCATATTTTATCTAGATGAAACCCTTTCTGCTTATAACAAAGCAGGCGATCCAGAACTTCTCAAGCGCCTCAAAGCTGACGGAGTCCGCATTGGGACTAATTTTTCAGAAAAAAATGTCGGAGTCTTTGTCGCCAATATTGCACTGAAATCTCCTCTAAAAACCTGTCGACGTGTAGGGCAAGAAAACTATCTGAACATCTTTACAAAGTATATATGTTATGCAAGATACGTCTCCAAAGTCGGGCGTCGTTTTAGATCGGTAAACCTAATTTTTGTACCGGAAGAGGTGTACTGCAAGCCAATACATGATTCCATCAATTTCATATTAGAAGCTGAAGACATTTCTGCCGCCAGCGACTTCATATACCCCAATCTGGCAAGTAGGATTAATTTTTTGGAAAAAATCGCGCAGCAGGGCAACGATATAATGATGCTTGTAGACGCGAAAATGAACGTTATATTCGTAAACGAGCTATACACCAAAGAATTTGGAAAAGCCCATTCTAAGGAAGAGCCCGAGGCTCTTTCCGGCTTTATGCCCGAGGTTGCAAACCTTCCTCAGCTCAAGCGAGGTTCCAAGGAAGACTTCAGTTCTACCCTTCTTCTTCACTGTTCTTCAGGTGAGGACAACGCCTACACTGTTTACGGCCAGTATGTTGAAGGATGCGGATTTAAGATTTTTTTCGTACCCTGCCAGCCGGCCGAAAAGACTCAAAAGTCCAAAGCTGTTTATTCTTTCAGCAGTCTAATCGGACGGTCAGATGAATTCGCAGAAGCTATAGAGAGCGCAAAGCGGGCCGCAAAGGGCCTGGGGAATGTACTTATCTTAGGTGAAAGCGGTACTGGCAAAGAACTGGTTGCTCAGGCCATACACGAGGCTAGTCCAAGAAATACCGGACCCTTTATTCCGCTCAACTGCGCATCTATACCAAAGGATTTGATAAGCAGCGAACTCATGGGTTATGAGGATGGAGCCTTCACTGGAGCAAAACGTGGCGGACAAGCTGGTAAGTTTGAACTAGCGAATGGCGGTACAATATTCCTTGATGAAATTGCGGAAATGCCCATGGATATGCAGTGCTCGCTGCTACGCATCCTTGAGGACCGAGTTGTCTGCCGAATAGGAGGCAGCAAATACTATCCTGTTAACGTACGTATTGTCGCTGCCACAAACCGTGATCTCTGGAAATGTGTTCAACATGGTACATTTAGGCTGGATTTGTATTTCAGGCTGAATGTTATAAGAATTGAACTACCCCCTCTCAGGAAAAGGACAGGAGACATTGACATTCTCGTCCCATACCTGCTAGAGAGTGCAGCTCGAAAAAACAGGGTTCCGATGGTAACCATCTCGCCAGAGGTAATGGAGCTTTTCAGGCATTACTATTGGCCTGGCAATGTCCGTGAACTGAAAAATGTGGTGGAAAAGTGTGCTGTGCTTACGGTCTCAGACACCGTGACAATGGAGAACCTGCCAAAGGATGTAATGCGACAGCTTTCATCAACAGGTCCAGGGGCCGGTTTTGAGCCCTTGGTCAACCCTGGTGGGTACACCTCACTTGCTTACGAATCAATCTCTCCAACCATTCCTGACAGCATCGACTCAAAGACGTTATCCCCAATGCAAAGCATCAAGGAGCACGAGACTCGCTTAATCGTTGAGTTGATGAAAAAGTATAATGGCAATAAGAGCAAGGTAGCAAAGGAAATGGGCATATCTCGAAGCACCCTTTATAAACGCCTTGACGAAATAAGCTAAAATATAAAAAGCCCCGGAACTGTAAAACGCTCCGAGACTTATAGATCGCTTTCAAGCTTGTGACTCAAGACAGTATGTATAAGTGTAAAAACAGCCGGTCCTTTGACCGGCTGTTTTTGTCATTTGGAACCTCCTTCAATGGGGTCAAGGCTCTTAACAATGAAAGCGCTTCGCATCACTCGTATTCCTGCTCATACATACTCTGCTCCTGTGCCGAATGTGCTGCGCCCCTGATGCTTCTTCCCTTTATCCGTGCTGGCCCGCTGTTTGCAGCTCCATGTTTTCGACCACGATGTCGTGTATCATGTCCTCGTCCAGTCCCTCGCCCTCTATGAACAGCTGTGTGTCGAATTTGTATTCCAGCATGTAAAAACTACCTTTCAATTTTCTTCGCCGTACTGCGCCTGCAGTAGCAGGCCGTCCAGCAGCTGGAGCCGCCAGTCATTGCCGTTTCGCATGAGTATGTACTGCCCACTGCCCGAGAGGGTCATGTTCCCGCTCGACATGTTGCCGCCGCGGCCCTCAAAGATGAAGTGCAGGTACTGCGTGACAAGCCACATGTCCTCATCCAGCTCCGCAATGCTCATCGCTGAGCCTTCAGCTTTTTCAATCACGAAGGGGAAGTCCTCTTGAGGCAAAGCATTTGAGCTCTCGAGCAGGTAGGTAAAAAGCACCTCCGCTGCATCCTCCGGCGATATTTCGCCCTCGGCCCTGTAATAAAACGCGTCGCGCACGCGCACAAGGTCCGTTATGCGCTCACAGGCGTCGCCGGGCACGTTCACGCGGACGAGGCCGCCATCGTA
>URDK01000008.1 GCA_900546485.1 uncultured Eubacteriales bacterium | reverse complement strand
AGCAGGACGACAACGAGATACAAAACTATAGGTATGAGCCAGTCCCCGACGGAGAGAAGGTACTCCGATCCGAGGTCGAAAGCCGCTGTGAGTGCAACTGCGTAGGCAAAGCGCGCGATGCAGAAGAGAACCGCAGCGAAGACCAAAAGCCCACTTCCTGAGCGTTTTCCTCGCTTAAATGCCGCGAATGCGGCGACGACGATAAGCCCGATGCCCGTGCAGGCCGCGCCAAAGACCATGTCGAAGAACCTCAGCTCCGGCAGCACCATATAGGCATAGCTGCTCGTGTAGCGCCCGTCGAGCTCGAAATAGGCCCCGGTAATATAGAACGCGGCGGCGGCGAAGAGCAGCACCGCGCATATAACGAGGCTGGCCAGCACCAGTGTTCGCGTGAACCCCCAGATGCGCTCGCCGGCGTCCTCATCCCGGGAGCTGCTGTCGCGCGCCTCACTGACGCGCTCGTCCCGGACATAGACGCCGCCTGCCTCCCTGAGCGCCTCGCGCCGGGCCTTTTCCTCACTCCGGGCGGCGCGTATGCGCGCCTCTCGCTCGCGCTGATCGCGACGGCGGGTCGAGTCCGAAGTGAGGTCCCAGGGTTCCGGAATGTCTCGCCGGGGTTCTATGGCGCCGTCGAAGTCGTGCTCATAGCCGCAGTGCGGGCACAGGTGCGTGGCGATGACTATGTCCATCCCGCAGTTAGGGCATTTCATGGCTTACCTCCCCCCGGCCGCAAGGCCGCTTTATTCGGCGTAGTTCTTGAAGTAGTTCTGCACTACGATGATGGGCGTGCCCTTGTCGCCGCTGCCGCTGGTCAGGTCGCAGAGGGAGCCGATGAGGTCGGTGAGGCGGCGAGGCGTGGTGCCCTCGGAGACCATGTGGCCCTTGAGGTCCGCGTCCTTCTGACGGATTGACTCCTGGATGGCAGCCTTGAGCTCATCGCCGGAGAGACCGGCAAACTCGTTGTCAGCGAGGTACTTGAGCTTGAGCTCGTTGGGCAGGCCGCGCAGGCCATCGGTGAAGCCGGGGCTGACGACGGGGTCGGCCAGCTCCCAGATCTTGCCCGCGGGGTCCTTGAAGGCGCCGTCGCCGTAGACCATGGCCTCGACCTTGACGCCGGTGCGCTTCAGCAGCTCGGCCTGGATGCCGTCGGCCACGGACTGGGCGTTCTTCGGGAAGAGTTTGACCTTGTCCTCAGTGGCCTTGTTGGAGCCGAGCAGGCCGTATTCGGGGCAGTAGCCGCTGCCGTTCACGGGGGCGTTGAGTATATCGCAAAGGGTCAGCACGTTCTTGGCCCCGGCGGCGCGGATGCGGCGCTGGGTGCGCTGACGGGTGTGGATATCGCAGCAGAGTATGTTGTCCGCCAGCGTCGCAGCGGTCTCGGGGCGGTTGGCGAAGACTATCTCGCTCTCCGCGCCCTCCTCACGGATGATGTTCTCATAGTACTCGACGTAGTCCACGCCGGTGAAGGGGTGGCGGATGGAGCCGAAGATGCGGCGATACTTGGCCAGCGTGAGCACGTCGGCATAGGGGTTGACGCCGCTGTCGTCCATCGTATCCTCGTCAAAGAGGTGGTTGCCGACCTCGTCGGAGGGGTAGGAGAGCATGAGAACGACCTTCTTGGAGCCGCGGGCGATGCCGCGCAGGCAGATGGCAAAGCGGTTGCGGGAGAGGATGGGGAACACGACGGCGACGGTCTCGCCGCCCAGCTTGGCGCGCACGTCGGCGGCAATGTCGTCAACAGAGGCGTAGTTGCCGTCGGAGCGGGCTACGACGCTCTCGGTGACGGCGACGATGTCCCTTTCGTGCAGCTTGAAGCCGTCCTCGGCCATGGCGGCCTCAACGGCGTCGGCGGTGAGCTTGACTATGTCGTCGCCTTCGCGTATGATAGGGGCACGGACACCTCTCGAAATAACACCTGACATTTTATATGCCTCCCTGAGAGAAATTCATAACAGAAGAATAATACCCTCAAACATAGATTTAGTCAACTAAAATAAGGTATAAGGAGCGATATAAATGCTAATAAAAAACGGCAAGGTATTTCTCCGCGACGGAAAGTTCCATGATGTCGCCCTCAGTTTCGGCAAAACTATCGAAGGCGTGGGCGAATTTGAGGGCGAGGGCCTGGACGCAGCGGGCTGCTATGTGGTCCCCGGCTTTGTGGATGTCCACACCCACGGCGCGATGAATCGTGACCACTCCGACGGCGATCCCGAGGCCCTGAGCGTCACCTCCCGCTACTACGCCGAAAACGGCGTTACCAGCTTCCTGGCCACAACCATGACGCTCAAGGAGCATCAGCTCATGCCCGCCATGGCCTGCGTTAAAAATGCCGGAGCACTGCCCGGCGCGCGCTGTGCGGGCATACACCTCGAGGGCCCCTTCCTCTGCTACAACAAGCGCGGCGCGCAGAACCCGGAGAACCTGCATGCGCCCGACGCGGACATGTTCATGCGTCTCAACGAGGCTTCGGGTGGAGCGGTGAGACTCGTCACCGTTGCGCCGGAGGTCGAGGGCGGCATGGAGTTCATAAAGCGTGTCTCGCCCGTCTGCACCGTGTCCGTGGGCCATACGGAGGCGGATTACGACACCGCCATGCGTGCCTACGAGGCGGGCGCTAGCCACACGACGCACCTCTTCAACGGGATGCCGGGCCTCCACCACCGCAAGCCCGGCGTCATCGGCGCGGCCTTTGATGCGGGCGCTACGGTGGAGCTCATCTGCGACGGGCTGCACCTGCACCCGGCGGCCGTCCGCCTGGCAATGCAGCTCTTCGGCGAGCACGCGGCGCTCATCTCCGACTCCCTGCGCTGCGCCGGTATGCCCGACGGCGACTATGAGCTCGGCGGCCTGCCCATAAGGCTGGGCGGCGGCGTTGCCAGACTGCTGGACGGTACGCTCGCGGGCAGCAGCATAAACGTGGGCGAGGCTGTCAGACGCGCCGTCAAGTTCGGTGTGCCGCTCGAGAACGCAATCAGGGCCGCGACCAGCACCCCCGCGCGCTCCGTGCGCCTCACGGACTGCGGCGAGCTGGCCCCGGGCAAGCGGGCCGATATAGTGGTCCTGGACGCGGAGCTGAACGTCAAAACTGTGTTCGTCGGCGGCGAGAGGGTCGTCGGCTGAGAAAAACGGGGGAGAGGGCGCATCTTCTCCCCCGCGCATTTTTATTTCCGGGGAAAAGTATGAAGACAAGAGACATGGCATACATATCGATATCCGCGGCGCTTATTGCGCTCTGCGCCTGGCTGAGCGTACCGGCGGCGATACCCTTCACGATGCAGACCTTCGCAGTGTTTGCCGTGGGCGGAACGCTGGGAGCCCGCCGGGGCGCGGCGGCGCTTGGGCTGTATATACTCCTCGGCGCGCTGGGTCTGCCGGTGTTCTCCGGCTTCCAGGGAGGCGCGGGCGCACTGCTGGGGGCGACGGGGGGATATATACTCGGCTTCCTGCCCGCAGCCTTCATCGCCGGGCTGGGGGCCGAGCGCTTCGGGAGGAGCCTGCCGGCGCTCATACTCTCAATGTGCGCGGGACTGCTGGCCTGCTACGCTCTGGGTACGGCCTGGTATGTCGCGGTCTATGCCCGTGCGGGAGAGGCGGCCAGTGTCACAGCGGTGCTCTCCGCCTGCGTGCTGCCCTTCATCCCCGCCGACGCGGCCAAGATATTTCTCGCCGCCACACTGTCAAAGCGGCTCGCGCCCTTCTGCGCTCCTGAGCACCGCCGCGGCTGAGCGGCGATACAGCAAAATACCGCCTCACGGCGTATTATGCCGTGAGGTGATTTTTTATGCTCAAGGAGAGGGAATACGACCGCCGCCGGGCGAGGGAGTATGCCCGACGCTGGGCCTACGGGCGCAATCCGCTTTTCTATAACTTCACGGGCATCGGCGGCGACTGCACCAACTTCATTTCCCAGTGCATTCTGGCCGGCTGCTGCACGATGAATTGCAAGGATACCTTCGGCTGGTACTATAACAGCGCCTCCGACCGGACGCCGTCCTGGACGAGTGTGCAGTATCTGCACGACTTCCTGACGACCAACGAGGGCGCGGGCCCCTGGGGGCGCGACGCTGAGCTAGGCGAGCTTCAAATCGGCGACATAGTACAGCTGGGCGGCCCCGACGGGAGGTACTATCACACGCTGCTGATAACCGACAGCACACCCGGAGGATATCTCGTCGCGGCCCACAGCTTTGACGCCTTCGACCGTCCGCTTTCGAGCTATAACTACTCCAGACTGCGCCCCGTGAAGATTGAGGGCTACCGCGCAGTGCGCGACCCGGCCCCGGACTGTTTTGCAAACCTCCTGACAGGCACGTCCCGCCCCGGCATGTGCCGGTGAACGGAAAAGTCCCCCGGACCGATGTCCGGGGGACTTGGTGCTTATTGATATGCGTGGGTGCGCAGGTACTCGAGCACGGCGTTGAAGCCATCGGCATTCAAGTGGATGCCGTCGCCGTTGCCGTAGTCCTCGCGGAGGCTGCCGTCCTCGGCCTTGAGGACGCTGGCGCTGTCCGCGTACTTGCAGCCCGTGGCCTCCGCCACGGCCTTTATCCACTCGTTGGCCTGGGGTATGTTCGTGTTGTTGATGGAGTTTATGTGCTCGTAGTCGTTTTCAACGGGGTAGATGGAATTGCAGATTATCTTGGTGTCGGGGCTCGCGGCCTGGATGCTCTGGACAAGTGCTGTGTAGTCCTGCTTGAACCAGTCTTCGTCCATCTCGGCCACGCCGTTGACGCCCAGTGTGATGACCAGATACTCCGGCTGCTTGCGCGTCACCGCGTCGACTATGCTTATCTCCTGCCCGTCTTCGGGGAAGACGATGGTGGCAGTGGCGTAGTTATAGAGCGTGAGCGTGCCGCTGGCGGGGGTCCAGACCTGGGTGGTGTTCTTGCCGCCGGAGAGGACCTCGTAGTATTTCAGGCCGTAAGTCGTGCTGTCGCCCAGGAAGGTGAGCTTGTCGATGTACTCCTGTCCCGCGTCCTCGGTCTCACCGAGCACGACGGAAGAGGTCTGAGGCGCGTCCGTAGCGGTAGTGCCCTCGCCTCCGTCAGTGACAGCAGCGTTCGGGTCGGCCGTGACGTCGGAAGTCTCGTCCCCGCTGTCGGCGGGCTGCTCGCTCTCTGCGGGAGGGTCGGTCGTGACAGGCACGTCCGCGCCGGTGCCGCAGGAGGAGAAGATAAGTGCGCAGAACACCATTATCATGCAGATGAAAATGGCGATAGTCCACACAAAGAACATGGAGTTTTTAGCGTTTCTTTTCATGGTAAAGACCTCAAAAGGGTGATGTGTGCATCAAATCAGGCCGCGAAGCAGGCGGTGAAGGCGTCGCCTGCGGCGGTCTTGGCCTCATCGGAGAGAATGGCGTACATCACGTAGTCGCCCTCGGTCCAGAGCTGCGCGCCCTGGAGCTTGGGGAACTCCTCGGGCAGATACTCGGGCATCCAGGAGTCGAGCCTGAACTGAAGATACTCCTCTACGGCGGTCTTGAGCTCAGCGGCCTGGGTGCTGTCCGCGCCCTTGAAGATGCCGAACTCGTCTATGGTCGTGCCGACGTTGGTGGTCATTACGAGGCAGTCGGCGTAGTCGCCCTCCTCGAGCTTGAAGACGTTCTTGAGATAGTTGGCGTCGAGCTCGGTCATGTTTTCGGTGGGCACAACGGCCTCTACGGCGGAGACGACCTCGCTCATCTCGGGCTGCGCGGCCTCGGAGCCGCAGCCGGACAGTATGCCGAGCGCAAGCGCAAGGCAGAGCAGGGCAGAGAGATATTTTACTTTTTTGGTTCTCATTGTCATTGAAATCACCTGTAAAGAGGGCCGCCGTCGAAACGGCGGCCCGTGTGGTCGAAAAGATTGGGATTACTCGTCGGCGTTGGCCTTGGCGTCCTCGATTATCTTCTGCTGCACGGCGGCAGGAGCCTCGTTGTAGCGGGAGAACTCGAGGGTGAAGGAGCCGCGGCCCTGGGTCATGGAGCGCAGATCGATGGCGTAGCTGCTCATCTCAGCCATGGGGACCTCAGCCTCGACGGTCTGCATGCCGCCCTCAGCGTTCATGCCCATGACGGTGCCGCGACGCTTGGAGCTGATGTCGCTCATGATGTCGCCCATGTTGGCATCGGGGATGGTGACCTTCAGCAGGCCGATGGGCTCGAGGATGACCGGGCTCGCGTTGACGAGCTCCTTGTAGGCGAGGCCGGCAGCGGTCTTGAACGCCATTTCGGAGGAGTCGACGGGGTGGTAGGAGCCGTCGTAGAGGGTGGCCTTGAGGAAGACCATCGGGTAGCCGGCGAGGACGCCCTTGGTGCAGCACTCGCGCAGGCCTTTCTCAACGGCGGGGAAGAAGTTCTTCGGCACGCTGCCGCCGAAGACGTTCTCGGCGAAGATCATATCTTCCTGCTCGTCCTGCGGCTCGAACTCTATCCAGACGTCGCCGAACTGGCCGTGACCGCCGGACTGCTTCTTGTGACGGCCGTGAGCCTTGAGAGGCTTGCGGATCTTCTCACGATAGGGCACCTTGGCCGGGCTGAGCTCGACCTCGACGCCGAACTTGTTCTTGAGCTTGGAGCAGAGGACGTCCAGGTGGATGTCGCCGGCGCCGGCGATGACCATCTGCTTGGTTTCCGCGTTGTTGGTGATGGTGAAGGAGCGGTCCTCCTCGCCGAGCCTCGCGAGGCCCTGGGCGACCTTGTCTTCCTGGCCCTTCGTCTTGGGGGCGATGGCCATGGAGTAGCAGGGGACGGCGTACTCGATGCCGGGGGCAGCCTCAACGGCCTTCGCGTCGCAGAGAGTGTCGCCGGTCTTGGTGTCGGAGAGCTTGCTCACCGCGCCGATATCGCCGCAGCCGATCTCCTGGACCTCGACGTTCTTCTTGCCCTGCATGTAGTAGATGTGGCCGAGCTTCTCCTGCGCGCCGGAGCGGGCGTTCACGAGGGTCATGTCGGGCGTGACCTTGCCGGAGATGACCTTGAAGAGGGAGAACTTGCCGAACTGGTCGGAGATGGTCTTGTAGACAATGGCCTTGGCCGGAGCGTTCTCGTCAACGCGCTTGCCGCCCTCACGCGGGTAGGGGAAGAAGTTCTTGATGGCGTCGAGCAGGACGATGGTGCCGAGACCGGTGACGGCGCTGCCGCAGAATACGGGCGTGATCTCGCACTCGGCAATGCCGGTGCCCAGGGCGCCGTAGATCTCTTCGGAGGAGAGCTCCATGGTCTCGAGGTACTTGTCCATCAGCTCCTCGCTGGTACCGGCGGCGTTTTCGGCGATCTCACTGTAGAGCTCCTCAACGCGGTCGGCCATGTCGGCGGGCATGGGGATCTCGCTGCGCTTCTTGCCTTCGTACTTGTAGGCCTTGCGGGCGAGGATATCGACCAGACCGGTGACCTTGACGCCTTCCATGATGGGGGCGGACATGGGGCTGAGCGAGGGTCCGAACTTCTCGCGCAGCTGCTCAAAGGTCTTGTAGAAGTCGGCGTGCTCCTCGTCGACCTTGGAAATGTATATGGCACGGGGCACTCCCGCGTCGGAAAGAGCCTTCCAGGCCTTCTCGGCGCCGACGTTCAGGCCGTCCTTCGCGGAGACGCAGATGATGCCGATGTCCGCGACGCGCAGGGCCTGGGCGACCTCGCCGGCAAAGTCGAAGTATCCCGGGGTGTCGATGATGTTAATCTTGGTCTTCTGGTACTCGGTGTACATGGTGCTGGCGGAGATGCTGATCTGGCGGCGTATCTCCTCCTGGTCGTAGTCCGAGACGGAGTTGCCCGCGGCGGTGCTGCCGAGCCTGTCGGTTACGCCGGTCAGAAAGAGGATGCTCTCGGCGAGGCTGGTCTTGCCGTTGCCGCCGTGTCCGAGCAGCGCGATGTTGCGGATGTCCTTGGATGCATAGCTCATGTGTTGGTCCTCTCCTTATATAAACTAAATACATAGTATTTTCGCCAACTGACAGCTTACAATTATACAATATTTGCACGACCTTGGCAATAGGCAAAAAACCCGCCCGAAAGACAGGGGCGGGGGGAGACGTGGATAGTGGAAAAATGTAAAAGGAGGGCTTTTTATGAGGAGCGGCGAGAGCATATCCACCGTGCTCTGCGTGTTCCGCTTAAGCGCGGAACTCTCTTGCCAAAAGAAATGGGGTCGAAAAGGCAGTAGGACGTAACGTCAAGCACCCAACGTAGCGGCGCACACGTACAAACGCAAAGGGGGGGAAACCCCGGCGAGGGTTCCCCCTTAGACCCCCTCCTGCGCTTCATTAAGCACAAGAGAGTTCCGCGCTCTGCGGAGCGCGGGCAGGGGCTCTGCCCCTGCACCCTGCCACCTTTGAAAAGGTGGACGAAACTTTCAAACGCGCGCGTTGCGCGCGGATCATTGGCCGCGCTGGATGCGGCGGATGACGGCGGCGCAGCGTTCCTTGGTATACACCACGGGCACGGGGTACACCGGATTCGCCTCGTCCAGGGCCCACTTGACCATCTGGGGGATGTCCTTGTCCTTTATGACGTCCAGTCCCGTCGGGATGCCCATGCGCTTATTCATCGCGCGTATCTCCGCAATGAAGGCGCGCGCCTTCTCCTCAGTCGTGCCGCAGGTCTTGACCTTCGCGATCTCCGCGAGGCGCGCGAGTTTCGGGTACACGGCCTCACCATAGTCCTCCAGGACGATGGGCAGTATCACCGCATTGGCCAGGCCGTGCGGGGTGTTATAGAGGCCGCCGAGCGTGTGCGCTATCGCGTGCACGTTGCCCACGCTCGAGCGCGTGAAAGCAAAGCCCGCCTTGAACGCCGCCATCATCATCTCCTGACGCCCGTTTATGTCCTCCGGGTGCGCGTACACCTTTTCAAGATTCACGAAGATGCTCTGCACCGCCTCCTCCGCGTCGCGGATGCTCTCGCGAGTGTTGTAGGTCCAGCAGAGATACGCTTCCACCGCGTGCGTCAGCGCGTCCATGCCCGTCGTCGCCGTCGTGCGCGGCGGCAGACCCACCGTCAGCTCCGGGTCGAGTATCGCGTAGTGCGGGATGAGATTGAGGTCCATTATCGCGCACTTGTGGTTCGTCTCACGGTCCGTTATCACCGCCGCGACCGTCGTCTCACTGCCTCTGCCCGAGGTCGTCGGTATCGCGATGATGGGCGGCAGGGGACGGCCCACCTTCAAAAGGCCCGCCAGCTGTGTGATTTTCTTTTCCGGCCTCACGCTCTTGGCCGCCGCGGCCTTCGCCGCGTCCATCGGCGAACCGCCGCCCAGCGCTATGAAGCCGTCGCAGCCATTGTCACGATAGCGCTCATAGATGCGCTCCGCCGTTGCCACCGAGGGGTTCGCCTCGACCTCAGAAAATACCGCGTAGGGCACGTCCGCTGCCTCGAGTATCGCCATGATACGCTTGCCGATGGTCTTGACGATGTTCGGTCCCGTTACCAGCAGGACCTTCCTTACCCCGGCGTCGGCCAGCAGCCGCGGTATCTCACGTATGCTGCCCGCGCCCGTCACCAGCTCCGGCTTGCGCCAGGGCATGAACTTTTCACCGACGCCGAACACTCCCTGGAACGTTCGGTAGTACGCCAGCTTTGCCTTGTCGATGCTTGACATTTCCTCTTCCTCCTTATCCGCGTTATCCTCCGCCGCAGATGGGCAGAAAGCTCAGGCGGTCTCCCTCCGCCAGCGCTGTTTTGAACCCACGGCGGAGTTGTATGCTCTCCCCGTTTACAACTATAAGCATCCGCTTTGCCTCGCGGTATGCTTCCTTTGGATACTTCCGCTTTATGTGCGCCATTACCTCGGCCACTGTACCGGCCTCCACCAGCTCCGACGATGTTCCCGTAAGCTCCGGCAGGGCGCCCCTATATGTGACGTCCACCTTCACTTCGACCCCTCCTCTATGCCGAGGCGGCGGAGCTTCCATTTCTTCGGGCGGCCCTCCTTATCCCAGCCCCGGGTCTTGTAGTAGATGGGCAGCATCTTCTCCAGCGGCACCGCGGTGCGCGGGTTATTCGGATCCTGAAGCTCCCTGGTGAGGCGCTTCGGCAGCGAATCATCCTTCGCCGTAAGGCCCTCGCGGAGATTGTAGAGCCGCTCGAGATTATACGAGCGCTCGCCCAGGTCGAGAAACTGGCCCGTGAACATGTGCAGCCCCGTCACGCGGCGAAGCGCTTCCGCGTGGGGCAGAAGCAGCAGCGAGTTGAAGGCGATCACCGGCGTGATATTCAGCAGCAGCGCCACCATCGGGCCCATATGGGGCATGACCTTGCCTACCAGTTTTGTTATTGCGCTGTTCGGGCCCAGGTTAAAGAATACGCCCGGTACGAAGGTTTGCGCCGAAAAGAGACAGCAGCCGGCCGAGGACACCGCCTCCAGCGCATCCTGCATGAAGGCCGTGAACTGCGCCTTGCCCTTCGGTGTCAGCGCGTCCATGCTCAGCACGCCCACTGATTCGAGCAGCGCGAGGTAGCCGCCGTTCAAATGGCAGCCGCCGCGGTTCGCAACCGCGTAGCCCAGACCCATGCCGACGCTGCGGCGCGGCTCGTATGAGGCGAGCTCGAGGCCCTTGGAGTTGATTGCAAACTCCTCGCCGCCGTATTTTGCGGCCATTCGCTTTGTGCCGTCCGCTATGTCCGAATAGATGCCCTCGCGGTGCGCGGTCTTGATGAGCACCTCCTCGAGATTGTCTGTCCGGCCGAACTCCACGCCGAAATCCGCCATGCCCCGCTCCTTGAGCTCCATGGCGAAGGCCAGGGAGGAGGCGAAGGAGATCGTGTCCACTCCGTAGATATCGCACAGCCAGTTCATGCGCAGCACCGTGTCCATGTCCGCGGCCTCTATGTTCGGGCCGAAAAAGCCGAGTGTCTCGTACTCCGGGCCCTTGAGGTTCCGCCCGTCCACGGGTACGCGCCGCTCGCAGCGGATGGGACAGCTCACGCAGCCGCTGTTGCGGATGAGCTGCGTCTCGGTCAGCGTCTCACCGGAGACGGCGTCGGCTCGGTCGAAGTGGCCGTACTGGAAGTTCTTCGTCGGCAGTGCGTTCGTGGCGTTGGCCTTGTTCACCAGGCCCGCCGAGCCGTAGCGCGGCAGGCTCTGACCCGTCATGGGGTGGCGCTTTATGAACCTTATCCACTTCAATATGAACTTGTCGAAGCCATCACGGTCATATATCTCCGGACGCTTGGTGCCGTAGGCCACCAGGGCCTTGAGATTCTTCGAGCCGAGCACCGCGCCCGAGCCGCAGCGGCCCGCCACGCGCTCACCGGAGATGGCCGAGGCATAGAGCACCCGGTTCTCGCCCGCGGGACCGATGACCAGCTTGCCGTACCACTCCGGCAGAGCCTCCTGCGTCTTTTCCGCGTCCAGGCCCCAGAGCTCCGGCGCGGGCTTGAGCGTCACCTCGCCGTCGAGTATCTCGAGCATGCTCGGCTCAGCGGCACGGCCGGATATTATGAGCCCGTCAAAGCCCGCGCGCTTGAGCATGACGCCGAACTGCCCGCCGCAGTTGGACGAGGCGATGCCGCCCGTCATGACGTTCTTGAAGCTCAGGTTGAAGCGGCTGGACGAGGGCGAGCCCGTGCCGTTTAGCGGGCCGGTGTTAATGATGATTACTGCCTCCGGTGAGAGCGGGTCTATGCCCGGGGGCGTCAGATCCAGCAGCAGCCGTGCCGCGAGGCACTTGCCGCCTATGTATTTTTTAAAGTACTTCCCGCTTATCGGGTAGCGCTCCACGCTGCCCGTCGTGAGGTCCACCCGTGCGTAGACGGGCAGGGGAGGGCTGTGCTTCTCGCGTTTTTTCATACTCCGCCCTCCATTCTTATCGCGTGCAACGGACACTCGATTACGCAGAGCCCGCAGCCGACGCACTTTTCGGGATATCTAAGCTCGCAGTGGGCCTCTACGTCGCCCCGAAAGCGCGGCTCCGATATGGCCAGGGCCTTCGCCGAGCAGAATGCCGCGCAGAGCTGGCAGGCGCTGCAAAGTGCCGTATTTATTACAGGCTTTTTCCGCTCCTTTTGAGGCACGCGCCGGCAGACGGCTCCGGAGGGATCCCGGACCGCGCCTACGGGGCAGCTCATCCCGCACACGCCGCAGTCCACGCAGCGCCGCGCGTTTATGCTGTGCCTCGTCTTGAGCGCGCCTTCTATCGCGTGCACAGGGCACGCCCTCGCACAGGCGCCGCAGCCTATGCAGTTCTCCGATATCCAATGCGCCATCGCCGCGCCCCCTTTCATCTTCTCTATTTTAAATCATAAAATCCACAATGTAAACTACAATTTGAGTAGAAAATGTATAAAAAGTGACGAAACACTTGGGCAATGAACAATAATTTCACAAACAATCTGCCCTCTTGCCAAATTGGTCTGTGTCGGTTATAATAATAGAAACATATCGAACGTTAGTACAAGTTGCATATCAGTCAGAGACATGAGAGGAAAGCCGATGGAAACGAATCCTGTACTTTTGAACAAGCTCTCGATGGACAGCGACATACCGCTGTACTCCCAGCTTGTGAGCATAATAAAGCGCAACATCTCGGCCGGGACGCTCTCGCCCGGGGCGCTGCTGCCCTCGGAGGCGGAGCTTTGCCGTACCTTCGACGTATCCCGCAGCACGGTGCGTCAGGCGATAGGCGCGCTGGAGAGCGAGGGCCTCGTCGTCCGCAAGCAGGGGAGGGGCACCTTCGTGGCCGAGCCCAAAATGAGGCGCAGGACCGAGAATGTCTACTCCTTCACCAGCGAGATAAGTGCCATGGGCATGGTGCCGTCCTCGACCATACTCGAGTTTGAGATCGTGGACCCCACGCCGGACATAGTCTCCATGCTGGAGCTCGGCGGGCACAACACGCAGATCTATCACTTCATGCGTATAAGGAACGTGAACGGCCAGCCGCTCATTCTGGAAAACTCGTTCTACCCGACCTACATATACCCCAAGCTCACGCGCGAGCTGCTGGAGACCCACAGCTTTTACAGCCTGCTCTATGAGGAGGGCATAGTGCCCTACTCGGCGGTGGACTCCTACGAGGCGGTCATCCTCGGCCGCCGCGAGGCGGAGCTGCTCGGCTGCCGCCCCGGCTCCTGCGCCTTTTCGGTGCAGCGCCGCACGCGCACCGAGGCGGGCGTCGTCTACGAGTTCACGCAGAGCCTCATCAGGGCCGACCGCGTCAAGCTCGACATCTTCCTGCACAAGGACGGCGTGTCCTTCACCCGCAGCGTGGACAAATAAGGCTACAGGGCCCCGGCTTCGTCCGGGGCCTTTTGCGTTGTATGGGAAAGTTGACAAAACGGCGGCTGGTTTATTGTGGATGATACCGGATTTACAGGGGGGCCGGGTTTGAAGTAAAATATAGTGAATCCATGGCGTTCGGGCACTCCATTTTCATGCCCGGGCGTACATAAAGATAGGAGGAACAGAACATCCGCAGGCTTGCGGTGCGTCAGTGTGGAGACCTGGCGTAATGCCGCGCGTCCCATAGCGGGCGGCGGCGAGGCGCCTCATTGCGGAGGCAGGGGCGTCAGAGCCGGAAAATGTCAGAAGTAATCCTGAAAAACGTAAAGAAGATCTACCCCAACACAGCGTCTGACACCAAGAAAAAGAAGAAGGCCAAGAAGGGCGAGGAGGCCCCCGTCGAGGAGAAGGTGAATCTCCAGATAACCGACAAGGGCGTCGTCGCGGTGCAGGAGTTCAACATCGACATCAAGGACAAGGAATTCATCGTCCTGGTCGGTCCCTCCGGCTGCGGCAAGTCCACCACCCTGCGTATGATCGCCGGCCTGGAGGAGATCTCCGAAGGCGAGGTCATCATCGACGGCCGCGTCGTCAACGACGTCCCGCCCAAGGACAGGGACATCGCCATGGTCTTCCAGAACTATGCTCTGTACCCCCACATGACCGTCTATGAAAACATGGCCTTCTCGCTCAAGCTCAAGAAGGTCGACAAGAAGACTATCGATGAGAAGGTCCGCGAGGCCGCGGAGATACTGGACATCACCCAGTACCTCGACCGCAAGCCGAAGGCCCTTTCCGGCGGCCAGCGTCAGCGTGTCGCCATCGGCCGCGCCATCGTCCGTGAGCCGAAGGTCTTCCTCATGGACGAACCTCTGTCCAACCTCGACGCCAAGCTCCGCAACCAGATGCGCGCGGAGATAATCAAGCTGCGCCAGAGGATAAACACCACCTTCATCTACGTCACGCACGACCAGACCGAGGCCATGACCCTCGGCGACCGCATCGTCATCATGCGCGACGGCTTCATCCAGCAGATAGGCACCCCGCAGGAGGTCTTCAATCACCCCGCCAACCTCTTCGTCGCGGGCTTCATCGGCACGCCTCAGATGAACTTCTTCGACGCCGAGCTCAAAAAGACCGGCGACAAGTACTCCGTGGTGCTTTACGGCACCGAGTTCCCCATCTCCGAGGAGAAGCAGGCGAGCCTCCGTGCCCACAGCGCCGAGGCCGGCCCCGTCGTGCTCGGCGTGCGTCCCGAGCATATAACCCTCTGTGACGGCAGCGTGCCGCACTTTGTCCGCGCCAACGTGGACGTCTCTGAGATGATGGGCTCCTCCATCCACCTGCACGTCAATGCTGGCGGAAAGGACGTCGTCCTCGTCATCGCCACCGTCGAGCTGCCCGAGGACCACAAGATGGGCTACCGCTACGGCGAGGCGGTCGATTTTACCTTCGGCGACAACGTCATCCACGTTTTCGACCGCGAGAGCGGCAAAGCGCTCACCTGAAAACAGGCAAAAGCTACAAAATTTCATATGAAGCTCCGTCGATTTGTCGGAGCTTCTCTCAAAAAAGCGGGCTTATGCCCGCTTTTTTTGCTATGAATTATTCACTTTCACCAATGAAACAGACGAAAAATGGCAATAATCGACTCAATTTCGCTATAATTTAAGATTCTTTCACTGTGAGCGAGAGAAAAGGCACTTGTGGATTATTATAATGAGCATAAAATTTGTATAAAATTATACAATCCGAAGGTCTGTGCGGCCAGTCGGCAATGAATATACAGGCTTTCAGCCAGGTTTCAGGGGTAGGCAGATGCGCGAAGAGTTCCGTGAAAAATTCAGAGTTCTCGGTCTGAAGATAGCGTATTACAGGAAGCTGCGCGGGCTCACTCAGGAGCAGCTCGCGGAGGCCATAGGCAGGAGCGTGAGCTTCGTCAGCCAGATAGAGGCGAACAATGCGGCGGACGTCAAGGGCGTTTCGCTGGAGACTCTGTTCCTCATCTCCGAGAAGCTGGACGTGCCCGTGTCGCGGCTCTTTGAGGACTGAGAATGGTAACGCGGAAGTACATAAAAGACTATAAGTTCTCTGAAAGCGTTACGGCCCGGGGCGGCATACGCACCGAGGCCGTATATGTGGGAAAGTACTATCGGTTTGAGGATGCCGCCGGGGCGATGAAGAGCGCGAGGCTCTTGCTCCCCGGCTGTTTGGCCGCATGGCTGCTCTTTATCGCGGCGCTGCTGCCGAAAAGCGGGGCGTCCCGCCTCATGTGGGTCATACTGCCCTTTGCCTTTTCCGCGCTGCCTCTGGGATATATGACGGATTCGGCTATTTTGCTCCGGCGCAGGATGCGCTGCGAGCGGCTTATCCGCTCTGACACGGACAAGCTGGCGAAGCGGCTTCCGGTCTGCGCCTTCTGGGTGCTGGCGCTTGCGGGCGTGTCGGTCATTGCGCTCGCGGTCACGGCGATAGCCGCGCCGGAAAAAGTCAATGCTTACGACCTGATCTTCGGGCCCTGCGCCGCGCTCGTTGCGGCCCTGGGCGGCGCCGGCTTTGCCAGGCGCGAGACTCTGCGCTGCGCCGAGTGTGACGCAGAAGACTGATTTTGTTTATTATACGCCCTGTGCGTTTAATAAAAGAGACCCAAAACAAGGAGGAGAAAGTGAAAATGAGCAAAAACCTGAAGAAATTCCTTGCTCTTGCCCTCGCTCTTTCGATGGTGTTCGCCCTTGCCGCCTGCGGCGAGGAGACCCCGACCACCAGCGAGACCCCGGACGAGAGCGCCGCGCCCAGCGAGAGCGCGGACGGGAGCTACGCCCTCAGCTATGAGGCCATAGTCCCCGGCGACGGCGTGGGCAACCACCCCGCTTACGGCATCCTGACCAACGCCAAGGAAGCCCTCGCTACCATAGGCATCGATCTGCAGATCAACGACCCCTCCGACTCCAACGTTCTCTGGAACGCCATCGAGTCCGACCCCGTTTCTGCTGAGATCTGGTGCGCTGCCTGGCAGGCCACTCCCGACCCGGATATGTACCAGGTCTACCACAGCACCAACGCTGTCGGCGCCGGCGGCACCAACTCCAACGCCTACATGCTCTGCGATCCCACGCTCGACGAGCTCATCATGGAGGCTCGTTCCAGCTCCGACCAGGCTTTCCGCAAGGCCACCTACAAGGACTGCCTCGACATCATCCTCGACTGGGCTGTTGAGGTCCCCATCTATCAGCGCCAGAACGCCTTTGTCATGAGCACCGAGCGTGTCAACATAGACACCGTCACCCCCGACATCACCACCTTCTGGGATTGGATGAACGACATCGAGCTCCTCGAGACCAACGGCAACGACCAGCTCGTCGTCGGCTACGACTACTTCTCCTCGAAGTTCAGCCCCTTCTTCGCGAAGACCGCTTATGACGAGGACGTCTACGTCATGACCTCCCAGTCCCTCTTCAACCTCGACCGCGAGGGCAACCCCGTCCTCAACGGCATCGAGGGTGAGACCCGCAACTACAACGGCACCGACTACACCTACACCGGCATCGCCGACATCGAGGTCGTGCAGAACGAGGACGGCACCGTCGACTACAACATCACCATGCGCGACGACATCGTCTTCTCCGACGGCACCCCGATGACCATCGACGACGTCATCTTCAGCATGTACGTCCTCAGCGACCCGACCTATGACGGCAGCTCCACCTTCTACGCCGTGCCCATCGAGGGCATGGAGGAGTACCGCTCCGGCATGGACACCCTCATCAACCTCATCGTGGCCGCCGGCCCGGACAACACCGACTTCACCAACTGGACCGAGGAGCAGCAGACCGCTTTCTGGGATGCCTTCTGGGTTGCTGGCGAGAAGTTTGCCCAGGAGATCATCGATTACTGCGTTGCTAACGGCTATGCCGCCGAGGGCGACGTCGCGGGCGCCGCGGCTGCTTGGGCCTACGAGGGCCTTGCTGCCGACGCCACTGCCGCCGACTTCTTCCAGGCTATCGTTGACAACTACGGCTACGATCTGAGCGACGCCGGCATCAACGCTGAGACCGCCGGTTCCTCCATCACCGACCTCATCTACGCCGAGCTCGGCGACAAGGCTGCCGAGTACCAGGCCGGCGTTGCCACCGGCAGCTCCGTGCCCAACATCTCCGGCATCATCAAGACCGGCGATTACAGCATGACCGTCCGCACCACCAAGTATGATGCGGCTGCCATCTATCAGCTCGGTGTCACCGTCGCCCCGCTGCACTACTACGGCGACGTCTCCAAGTACGACTACGAGAACAACATGTTCGGCTTCACCAAGGGCGATCTGAGCACCGTCCGCGCCAAGACCACCCAGCCCCTCGGCGCCGGCCCCTACAAGTTCGTTTCCTACGAGAACGGCGTTGTCACCTTCGAGGCCAACGAGAACTACTGGAAGGGCCAGCCCAAGACCCAGTACGTCCTCTTCCAGGAGACTGCCGCTTCCGATAAGCTCAGCGGCGTTGCCTCCGATGCTGCTACCTTCGACATCACCGACCCCAACTTCACCGTTGACACCGCCGAGGACATCAAGAGCTACAACTCCAACGGCGAGCTCACCGGCGACAAGCTGACCACCTTCACCGTCGACAACCTCGGCTACGGCTACATAGCCATGTGCGCCAACAACGTCTGCATCGACGGCGATCCCGACAGCGACGCTTCCAAGAACCTCCGCAAGGGCTTTGCCACCCTCTTCGCCGTGTATCGTGACACCGTTGTCAACAGCTACTACGGCGAGACCGCCAGCATCATCCAGTACCCGATCTCCAACACCTCTTGGGCTGCCCCGCGTCCGTCCGACGAGGGCTATGAGATCGCTTTCTCCGTCGACGTGGACGGCAATCCCATCTACACCGACGACATGACCGAGCAGGAGCGCTACGACGCCGCTCTCCAGGCCGCCATCGGCTTCTTCAAGGCCGCCGGCCTGAACTGGGACGAGGCCTCCGGCAAGTTCGTTGCCTGAGCAGGTGATTTGACCCAGCACATTCTCGCATAATACCCTCTGCACCGGGCGCCCCCGGCGCCCGGTGCAGGCCCTATTACTATTGGTGGTGAAGATATGGGCGAGTTTATAATCAAACGCCTGCTTCTGTGCGTACTGATACTCTTCTTCGTGATGTTTATCGTGTACGCGCTTATGTTCTCCCTGCCCACAAGTTATGTGGACACCATGGCCCGTGAGCTTGCGACCAAGCCCGGCAGCACGAAAAGCGCCCAGGAGTGGATCGCAGAGCTGAATGTCACCTACGGCTTCGACAAGGGCATCGTGGGTGGCTATTTCACCTGGCTTGGGAGCGTTGTCAAGGGTGAGTTCGGCGACAGCTGGTATTACACCCTGCCCGTCGTCGAGAAGTTCAACGACGTCATCTGGTTCTCCGTGGCCATGTCGCTCGCGGCTTTCATATTCGAAACAATTCTGGGCGTCTATCTTGGCGTCACCGCGGCTAGAAAGCAGTACAGCATCACCGACTACACCGTTACGGTCGTAGCGCTGCTGTGCATCTCTATGCCTACCTTCTTCCTGGCTACATTGTTAAAGCTGGTATTTTCCATAAAGCTCGGGTGGTTCGACCTGGTTGGAATGCAGAGCCGTGACTACCTGCTGCTTTCTGACTTCGGCAAGTTCCTAGATCTGTGCAAACACATGGTCCTGCCGGTCATAACCTTGACTATGGTTGGCCTCGGCGGCCTGATGCGCTACACCCGCACGAATATGCTGGAGGTCCTCAACTCGGACTACATCCGCACCGCGCGGGCCAAGGGCCTCTCCGAAAAGCGCGTCATCAACCGCCACGCCTTCAGAAATACACTTATCCCGCTCATCACGATAACGGGCACGACCCTGCCTGCGCTCTTTTCCGGCGCGCTCATTACCGAGACCCTCTTCGGCATCCGCGGGATAGGCTACACGTCTTACTACGCCATGATAAACGGCGATATCCCGTTCACCATGTTCTACCTCGCCTTTATCTCCATCCTGACGCTGCTCTCGAACCTGCTGGCGGACATCCTGTACGCCGTGGTCGACCCGCGCGTCCGCGTGCATTGAGAGGGGAGGCAGACACATGGCCAAAAACGAAAGACGTTCCGACAGCCTCAACGAGGCCCTCAAGCGCCGCGAGGCCTCGAACGCACAGCACGTCCATCACGAGGGCGAGCCGCTTGCACTCGACGATACCCAGCGCGTAAAGGTGCTCTCGCCCGGCAGGCTCGTTGCGAAGCGCTTCTTCAGAAACAAGCTCGCCATCGTCGGGCTTGCCATACTCATATTCATGTTCGTATTCGCGTTCATCTGTCCGCTGTTCTACCCCTATACGCAGACCCAGATATTCTATAAGTACGGCACGATGAACGCCAACTACGCCAGCGCGACCGAGCGCACCGAGTTCGTATCGTACAGCCTCGGCGACGACATCAGTGTGCCGAACACCGTGAAAAACAGCATGAACTCCTACATCCGCGACATGAACGCCGAGGGTCTCACGGAGATGCAGGTCACGGATTCCGAGGGCACGATGTACACCGTCACCAAGCTGTCCGACACCATCTACACCCTCTCGGCCGACGACCTCGTCGAGGTCGCGCGCTACAGCGGTGTGACGCTCATCGCAAGCTACGACAAGATACACCAGAGCTTCACCTACACCGACACCGAGGCCTTTGCCGCCGAGGCTCCGGATGGGGAGGAAGCTGGAGACGCCGAGACCGACGCCGTATCCGCGCAGCAGGCCGACTTTGAAGCCGCTGCCGCTGCCGCAGTTGAGGCCGGCGAGGAGACATTCACCAGCGACGGCGTGACCTACTCCGTCAAGATGGAGATCAAGAACAAGTACAACATCACCCGCGAGAGCTCCGTGCTGCTCGGTATCGACGGTTTTGAGCCCGACCAGGGCCTGACCGCCGCTGTCGAGACCGCCATCGCAAACGGCGAGAGCAACGTCAGCTACTCCGGTGAGAGCTATCGCATTGCCGAAAGCAACGGCGCTTATTATCTCTGCACCATAGGCGAGCCCGCCCCCGCGCTGGTCAGCTCCACGCTCGTGTTCAACTCCTACGACACCGCCGTACAGTACAGCGATGAGTTCAAGGCCGAGGCCCTGCTTGCCGCCGGCAACGACGGAGAGTTCGAATACGACGGCCAGACCTACCGCGTCGAGTTTGACGGCGACAGCGGTGAGATATTTGACTCCACGGGCAGCGAGATAGTCTCGCTCGGCACCTTCGTCGTGCGCCGCTACTCCGGTCAGGACACCCTGCCGCTCGACTTCAAGGAGGCGGCTGAAGAGGTCATCACCCAGATGGAGGCCGACGGTGTCACCAAGACCACTTTCGTTCATGCGATACCGCAGACCGACGACGAGTCCAACGTCGTCTATGATGAGGAAGGCAATCCCGTGCTCGTCGACACCGAGATCACCGTCGAGCGCAAGACCAGCGAGTACGTGCTCAGCTGCGACCAGACCACCTATCTCATCGACATCTATGCCAGCCCCTCTGCCGAGCACTGGTTCGGCACTGACGGCGACGGCATGGATATCCTCGCCCGTATGATGTACGGCGGCCGCATCTCGCTCATGATAGGCTTTGTCGTCGTGTTCCTGGAGACGCTCATTGGCGTCATCCTCGGCGGCCTGGCCGGCTTCTTCGGGCGCTGGGTCGACACCGTTATCATGCGACTCGTCGATATCTTCTACTGCATACCGACCTACCCGATACTCATCATCATGGGCGCCCTTTTCGATGCGCTCAAGATGGACCCCTATGTACGATTGGTCTGGATGATGGTCGCGCTCGGCCTGCTGGGCTGGGCCGGCATCGCGCGTCTGGTCCGCGGTCAGATACTCTCGCTGCGCGAGCAGGAGTTCATGATCGCCGAGGAAGCCACCGGCATCCGCTCCTCCAGGCGTATATTCAAGCACCTCGTGCCCAACGTCATGCCTCAGCTCATCGTCAACGCGACTATGTCCCTCGGCTCCGTCATCATCACGGAGGCCACGCTGAGCTTCCTCGGCCTCGGCGTCAAGCACCCGCTGGCCACCTGGGGCAACATGATAAACTCGGTCACCGGCTCCTCCGAGAGCATGCTCAAGTACACCTACATCTGGGTGCCCGTCGGCCTGCTCATCTGCCTCACCGTCGTGGCGTTCAACTTCGTCGGCGACGGCCTGAGAGATGCCTTCGACCCGAAGATGAAGCAGTAAGGAGGCGGGAAGTATGTCAAAACGCAAGAACACATCCTACATTTCGGGCAAGGAGTCCCGCCAGATAACCCGCTTCAACCGCCGACTCACGCGCAGGCTCGAAAAGGAGCGGGCGAACAAGGCGGCAGATCCCTCGAAGTACATGACCACGATGCGCGACGAAAACAACATCGTCGAGTTCGACAACGTGTGCAGCTACTTCTTCTCCGACGTCGGTACGGTCAAGGCCGTCGACGGCGTCAGCTTCGATGTTCCCCGCCGCGCCACCGTAGGCATAGTCGGCGAGTCCGGCTGCGGCAAGAGCGTCACCAGCCTCTCCCTCATGCAGCTCCTTCAGCGCCCCCAGGGCCAGACCGTGGGCGGCGAGATAAGGCTCAACATGGGCGACGGCAAGGCTTACAACATCGTCAACACCCCTACCAGCGAGATGATGAAGATACGCGGCAACCGCGTCTCGATGATCTTCCAGGAGCCCATGACCAGCCTGAACCCCGTGTTCCGCTGCGGCTTCCAGATCGAGGAGGTCATCACGCTGCACAATCCCGAGCTGCACAAGGACAAGGTCAAGGAGCGCGCCATAGAGATGCTCAAGCTCGTCGGCATCGCAAACGCCGAGGGCGTTTACAGCATGTTCCCGCATGAGCTCTCCGGCGGCATGAGGCAGAGGGTCATGATAGCCATGGCCCTGGCCTGCTCCCCCGGCCTCATCATCGCGGACGAGCCGACTACGGCGCTGGACGTGACCATCCAGGCGCAGATACTCGATCTTTTGAAGGAGCTCAAGGACAAGATAAACAGCTCCATCATGCTCATCACCCACGACCTCGGCGTCATCGCCAGCATGGCGGACTACGTTGTAGTCATGTACGCCGGACGCGTTGTCGAGAAGGGAACGACAGAGGATATTTTCCACAATCCCTGCCACCCCTACACCATCGGACTCATGAAGTCCAAGCCCGTGGTGGGCAAGAAGGTCGACTCGCTCTACAACATCCCCGGCAGTGTGCCGAACCCCGTGAATATGCCCGACTACTGCTATTTCCGCGACAGGTGCGAGCAGTGCGTCGAGAAGTGCCACGGCGTCTATCCGCCCGAGATCCGCGTCAGCGATACGCACGTCGTTTCCTGCTGGCGCTTCGAGGACAAGGGCCAGATAGAGCGCTGGCCAAAATCCGTGAACGTGGAGGAGCTTTGATATGGAAGAGATCAAAAACAACGCTCCCGCTGCGGAAAACGACTACCTCATAGAGGTAAAGAACCTGGTCAAGTGGTTCCCCATAAAGAGCAGTTTCTTCAAGCGGACCATCGGCAACGTCAGGGCTGTGGACGGCATCTCCTTCCACATAAAGCGCGGACAGACGATGGGTCTCGTCGGCGAGTCCGGCTGCGGCAAATCCACCGCCGGCAGGACGATACTCCGCCTCATCGAAAAGACCTCCGGCGAGGTCATCTTCGACGGGCAGGACATCTTCAAGCTCAGCCGTGAGGAGCTGCGCAAGCTCAGGCCGCGCATCCAGATAATCTTCCAGGACCCCTACTCCAGCCTGAGTCCGCGCATACCCGTGGGCGAGATAATAGGCGAGGCGGTCCGCGAGCACGGCATCGTGCCCAAGGAGGAGTTCGACGACTACATCAGCCGCATCATGCGCGCCTGCGGACTGCAGGAATACCACAAGGACCGCTATCCGCACGAGTTCTCCGGCGGCCAGAGGCAGCGTATCTGCATTGCCCGCGCGCTGGCGCTCAACCCGGACTTCATAGTCTGCGATGAGCCCGTCTCCGCGCTGGACGTTTCCATCCAGGCGCAGATAATCAACCTGCTCAAGCAGCTGCAGAAGGACTTCGGCTTCACCTACCTTTTCATCTCGCACGACCTCTCCGTCGTTGAGCACATCTCCGACACGGTGGGCGTCATGTACCTCGGCTCCATGGTCGAGTTCTCGGATACGGACAAGATATTCGCGCACCCGCTGCATCCCTACACGGAGGCGCTGTTCTCGGCCATCCCGATACCCGACCCGGACGTGAAGATGAAGCGCATCATCCTCAAGGGCAGCCTGCCCAGCCCGGCAAACCCGCCGAAGGGCTGCAAGTTCCACACCCGTTGCCACAAGTGCATGGAGGTCTGCAAGTACGCGGTCCCCGAGTGGGCGGAAATAGAGCCCGAGCACTGGTGCGCCTGCCACCTCTACGACGACGCCGAGCGCGCAAAGCGTGCCGAGGCCGCGATGGCTGAGGCAAAGGCCGGGGCCGCTAAGGAGCCTGAGAACAATGAGCCGAAAAAAGCGGAGTGAGGATGACGACGGCCGCGTCGTTGCCCGTATGAACGTGGAGGGCATGCCCTGGTACGTGGAGCGCAATGGCGACACGCCGGAGCAGTCGGAAAACGGCGGTCAGCCGGAGCGGCTCAACCGCGAAGAGTCCCGGGCCTTTGCCTGGGGTGCGGTCAAGGCTGCGCTGCTGGTGACGGCGGTCTTTTCCATCGGCGCTGTGCTGTTCATACTGTTCTGCACCGAGCTCTGGTTCACCTGAGAGGTACCTCAAAGCAATTTAAAAGCAGACACCCACTTTGTGGGTGTCTGCTTTCCTTTTACATGACCTCTTTTTTTAAAACTCCCGTCCCGGCGGCGTTCAGGCCGACGTGACAGGCTATGCTGCATGGGAGCTGCACATAGCTTACCGGAATCGTCGGGAACTCGCTTTGCACCAGCTCCCGCCACTGCCGGGCATCTTCTTCGCTGCAAAATGTGCCGGCTGTCTCGACGCGGAGCTGCTCATCCGGTACACCGGCAAATCTGGTGTTCCTGTCGTGGCGGATTGCCTCTATCATCTTCAGCTTTGCCTGCCTCATGCCGCGGACCTTTGCGTATATGTCCAGCTTGTCGCCCTGGATCGTCAGGACGGGCTTCACATTCAGCACCGAGGCAAAGGCGGCTGCGGCGGGCGTGATGCGTCCGCCCTTTTTCAGATATTCCATGGAGTCCACGCTTATGTAAATACTCGCATCGTAGGCGCGTTCCTCCAGAAAGGACTTTATCTCCGCCGCGCTGCGTCCCTGTTCGGCCAGCTTGCAAGCGCTAAGCACCGAGGCCTCCTGCGCAAGTGAGATGCGGTGGTTATCCACGACCTGGACCCTTCCGGCGTACTCCCTGGCCATCTGGATGGCGTTGCAGCACGAATTGCTCAGGCCGCTCGACATGGGTATATAGACGAGCTCGTCGTAGCCGCTGTCCAAAATGCCGTCCCAGAATTCCAGCAGCCGCCCAGGCGCGGGCTGAGAGGAGGAGAGCTCCCTGTGCTCCGTCATCGCCTGATACAGCTGTGCATTTGTGATGTCTATGCCCTCAAGGTATTCCTTTCCGTCTATTATGACAGGCATGGGCAGCAGATAGGCTCCGATCTCCTTTGCCTCCTGCTGCCCAATACTGCTGTTTGTGTCGGTCGCGATCGCTACTTTCATGTGTCTGCTCCTCTTGGTGCGCTTATCCCTGGTTGACAAGGTCGGATTTCATGATACAATGCGAGACAAGTGTATCACATTATTGAAACCACTTCAATTGCGCCTCGTGAGTCAAAGAGAGCAGATGTGTTTCACATTGAGAGGGGAGGACCTGCCTGTGGATAAGCGCAAAGAGGAAAACCTTCGGGTCAAGGCCTGCATCATCCAGACGCTGTTTGGTCTGATGCAGACAAAGAGCCTTTCAGATATCACTATAACCGAGCTCGTGCGGGGCGCGGGCGTTGCGCGAGCATCTTTTTACAGGAATTACGATTCCAAGGAGGATGTTCTGGTCACCCTGGTCCGCGACGTGCTTGAGCTGTTTCGAAATGAGATGCATGAGGGGCCGGAGGGTGTCTATTCCTACGATAACGTCCTCCTTAGCTTCCAATTCTTTGAGAGGCACAGGGACTATATGCTCGACCTCTGCCGTTCCGGTTTCGCGCTGACAGTTTTGGAGGAGCTCAACCATTTTCACGAGAGCCTGGAGGGCTCCATGCTGTATTCCTCTACGGAGAGGTACACGCTGTATATGTACATAGGGGCGCTTTTCAACACGGCTGTCACATGGCTTTCGGATGAAAACCGCGCGGATGCGTCTGAGATAGCGTCTCTGTTCTACGAAACGGTCCGAAAAACGAGAGACGGCTGAAGCACGCAAAAAAGCCGGCGACAAAAGTCGCCGGCTTCCCCGCCGCTGCCGTGGGGACCCAATTATAACCTGCACGTCTCCGGCAGGTGGGTCGCCTCTCCTGTGCTTCCACGCTTCCAACTTCCAACGTCCCTCGAGATGGGGAGCCGGGAGGCCTGCAATTCACGCAGGAATGTGGCATCCCTTATTAATAATGTGGGTTTAAAAGGGCCCTAAAAAATCCGCAAACAGGGCAGGATAATACCTTGTAGCCGCGGGTCGGCACTAAAGCCTATGCCGCGTGAGGGGAACTTATTCCCCGTCTTCCTCGTCTGTCTCATCGCCGAAAAGTTCTTCCATGAACTTATCGTACACTGCGACGAGCTCTTCCTCATCGTCCACGGAGCAGAACAGCTCCTCGCCGTTCTCCTCCTCAATGCGGAGGATGATATAGCCGTAGTCGGGGTCGTCCTCGCTCATGTCGGCGGGGAGAAATGCGGAATATTCGCGGCCGTTAAACTCCATCGTGGCGAGCTGCTCGAGCTCGAACTCGTTGCCTTCCTCGTCCTCAATGGTGATGTAGCTGCTGCCGAAATCTTCGTCCATAACTGCCCCTCCGTATATCTTTCTCTGCCCATATTGTAACTCATACGCTGCAATAAATCAATCGTATTTTTCTTGACTTCTAATGGAAAACTGTTCTCATGAGCCGAGGTCTTCGAGCAGGGTGAGCAGTTCCTCGCGGTCCGCGACGGCAAGGCCGGTGCTGAGTATCTGCCGGTCCGCGTCGCGCAGTGTGCCGACTTCTATGTCGGTCAGCGTCATGGGCGAGGTGTCCCCGACCGAGGCGAACACCGCAACGCAGCCGTCGTACTCGCGCAGGACATACTGCGCCTCCGCCAGCGAGCAGCTGGGCACATAGTTGTACGTGACCGCTGTGTTCTCGCTCGGCTGGGCCTGGCTTGATATGCCGCCCAGCGCCGCCCAGGCACAGCCCACGGCGACGCAGAAGAGCAGCGCTGTTCCGGCCAGCTTCATCCAGAGCTTCATCTTTTGTCCCCCTTTCGGCTAAATTATCCCACAAAAGGGCAAAAATAATACGCCGCGCAAAAGTTTACAAACCCTCTACTCCTTTTCGACCAAATGTGATATACTCTTATTTTAGAATGGTGTGAGTGCCCCCATTTATCATACTCGCACCCTGTGCACGGAGGTGCAGGCTTACCTATGGACAAAGAACCGAAATTCAAATTTCACGCCGGCAAAGCCGCCGATACGGCCGCCGACACCGTTGTCGGAGCCGTCGGCCTTGTGGCAAAAATAATCGTCACCGTCCTCCTCGTGATACTTACGACCACGCTGCTGCTCGGCTGCGTGTTCGCTTTCTACGTCAAGACCTGCCTTACGGAGGACATAGACGTCTCCCTCTCGGACTACCAGCTCTCGGAGTCGAGCATCATCTACTGCGAGACGAGCGCGGGAGAGTATCAGGAGCTCGCCACGCTCCACGGTACTGAAAACCGCATCTGGGTCGACCTCGAGGACATCCCCGACTACCTCGTCAAGGCCCTCGTCGCCATCGAGGACCACCGCTTTTACGAGCACAAGGGCGTGGACTGGTACCGTACCGTCGGCGCCATGTTCACCATGCTCACCGGCGGCGACGATTCCTTCGGCGGCTCCACCATTACGCAGCAGCTCATAAAGAACCTCACCGGCAACAAGGAAGTCACCGTACAGCGAAAGCTCATAGAGATATTCCAGGCCCTCGAATTCGAGAAGAAGTACGACAAGGACCAGATAGTCGAGTGGTATCTCAACGCCGTCTACTTCGGCGAGGGCTGCGACGGCATCTACACAGCCGCGCAGAAATACTTTGGCAAGGAGCCATCCGAGCTCACGCTGGCCGAGAGCGCGTCCATTGTCGGCATAGTCAACCTGCCCACCTATTACAGCCCCTTCTACAGCGAGGAGAACAACAAGGAGCGCCAGGAGACCGTTCTGCGCCGCATGTACGAGCTCGGCTACATCAGCTACGAGGAGTACGAGGAGGCCAAGAACGAGGAGCTCGTCTTTACCCGCTCCGACAACGAGGTGGCTGAGCAGGAGATATACAGCTACTACGTCGAGGCCGTCATCGACGACGTCGTTGAGGACCTCATGGAGCAGAAGGGCATCAGTGAGAGCACTGCAAGGCAGCTGCTCTACAACGGCGGTTACCGCGTCTACTCCTGCCTCGACCCCTACATCCAGGAGTGCGTGGACAACGTCTATCTCGACGTTGAGAATTTCCCCAAGCCCAGCTACACATCCCAGCAGCTCCAGTCCGCCATGGTCATCATGGACCCCTACACGGGCGAGGTCGTGGCCATGTCCGGCGGCGTGGGTGAAAAGACGGGCAACCTGGTGCTCAACCGCGCTACGGACGCACTGCGCGCCCCCGGTTCTTCATTCAAGCCGCTCGCGGTTTACGCACCGGCCATAGAGCTGGGCCTCATAACGCCTTCCACGCTCGTCAACGACGCGCCGAGGGAGGAGGTCGAGATGTCCCAGGACACCTGGTACCCCAACAACTCCGACTTCACCTACCGCGGCATAATCACCATCTCTGACGCCGTGCGCCTCTCCATCAACACCGTCGCCGCACAGGTGCTCGACAAGCTCGGGCTCGATGCTTCCACCAACTTCCTCAAGAACAAACTGGGCATCACCAGCCTCGTGGCAGACGACTACAACTACGCTTCGCTCTCCATGGGCGAGCTCACAAACGGTGTCAGCGTTCTGGAGATGGCACAGGCCTACTGCACCTTTGACAACTCCGGTATCTTTACCGAGGCGCGCACCTATACCAAGGTAACGGACGCCGCGGGCAACATCATACTCGACAATCAGCCCAAGACCCACGTCGCCATGAAGTCCAGCACCGCAACGAACATCACCTCCATGCTGTACAGCGCCGCGAACTACGGCACCGGCAGCGAGGCCGTGTTCTCCGGCCAGGCCATCGCGGGCAAGACCGGCACCTCGTCCTACAACTGGAACCGCTGGTTCGCGGGTTACACGCCCTACTACGTAGGCGTCGTCTGGACCGGCTTTGACCAGCCTGAGAAGATAAGCATCTACGGCAACCCCGCCGCCCAGGTATGGAGGCGCGTCATGCAGCAGGTGCACGCCGGGCTCGAGTACAAGAGCTTCCCGCAGGCGGATTGGATAGGCGGCGACACGCAGATCTTCGGTGACCTCACGGAGGAAAAGGAGGAGCAGGATAACCCCAGCCCCAGCCCGTCTGAGGAGCCAGATGTCTCCGAAAGCCCGGATGTCACGGTTTCCGAAGCCCCCATCACTACGGAGACCCCCGTCACCACCGAACCGCCCGTCGAGCCCTCGCTGCCCGTCGAGCCGTCCGATGAAGGCGGAATCATCGGTTGAAACAGGCAAAAAATCAGTGCGTTATGTGGGCCGGTAAAATATACCGGCCCACATTTTCGTGAATAAAGGTTGACAAAACGGAAATAACGAGTTACAATTCGGTTACAACGTTGGGAGGTTATTAAACATGGCAGCATCCAAAGAGCTTGAATACAAGGGACATCCTCTCCGTCGAAAGGACAACATCATCTACTTCGGAAGCATGGCCGACAAGTACATCATCATGATGCAGATCCTTGAGACAAAGAAGGTTGAGGACATGGAGGTTGCCACCAAGGTCGCGGTCCAGCTCCAGCTGACCGACCCCGAGCTCAAGAGCCGGGACCGGGTGGTCAAGAAGAGCGAGAAGAACAGCCTTTACGCTGCAATGGATGTGGCGTCCGTATGGCTTGACCGCGCGCTGGCCTCCAAATAAGGCAAAGGTAAGGTTATTTCCATGAGAGAGAAAATAGTGCGTCCGCTGGCAGCAGGGGCGCTGTGTGTTTGCGCGCTCATCGTGGGTGCGAAGGCCGACTGCATCGGCGGAGCCGAGACCACGACGGCGGTAAACCTCAGAACGGGAGCCGGGACTGACAACGCGATAATTGCTACGGTAGGTCAGGGCACGAACCTCATAGTCGAAGCCGACACCGGCAGCGGCTGGTACAAGGTCAGTTACGACGGAGAGAGCGGATATATGTCCGCCGACTACCTCAGCTTCTCCGAGAGCATGGAGCTCACGGCCCAGGGTTGGGTCAGCGGCACGGGCGTGCGTATGCGCGCCGCGGCCAGCACGGACAGCGAGATAGTCCGCGTTACCTCCTACGGCGAGTGCGTCGATATAATCGGCGTCTCGGGCGAGTGGTACAAGGTCTCCGCCGGCGGCGCGACCGGCTACATACGCGGGGACTATATCTCCCTCACTGAAATTGAAGCTTCCGCCTCCACGGCGACGGCTTCTCTGGGCGAGCAGATAGTCGAGTTCGCCAGCCAGTTCCTCGGCACGCCCTACGTCTGGGGCGGCTCCAGCCCCTCCGGCTTTGACTGCTCCGGCTTTGTGGGCTATGTCTTCAAGAACTTCGGTTACACCGTCAACCGCACTGCGGCCGCGATGTACTCCAACGGCACCGCGGTGGACAAGAGCGAACTCCAGATAGGCGACGCGGTGTTCTTCGCCAGCTCCTCCGAGAGCATAGGCCACGTCGGCATCTACATAGGCGACGGCGAGTTCATCCACAGCAGCTCCGGCTGCGGCTACGTGACCATCTCCGGTCTGGATGAGGACTATTACTCCCGCATGTACGTCGGCGCGAGGCGCATCGCTTCCTGACAGAGAGAAACAGAAAAAGAATTGCCGCCCCTCATTTGAGGGGCGGCCTTTTTGTTTTTGTTTACCTCTCCTGGTTCCAGCCGGTGCAGCCGTCGGTGAAGATCAGGTTGCGCTCGTCGGCGGGGTAGGCGGTGTTCACTACCGGGGGCGCGGAGAAGCCGCACTCGCCGCCTGTGGCACAGCCCTTGACATACTGGAACACGCTGTCCCAGACCTTGTCCTTGCTGCGGACGGCAACGGAGCTCGTGTGCACGGCGCCCTTTCCGCTCTCGCAGAGGTCGGCGCACTCGTGCAGGTACTGCGCACCGCGGGTGAGGGAGGTGGTGACCTTGTAGCCGCCGCCTTCCTTCAGGCGCTGCGCGATGGCGCGCAGGGTGCCGAGGGCGAGAATGAAGCCGGGGAAGTAGTCCAGCGGCACGCCGTTGAGGTTCTGCGGCTGCTCGAGCGAGCCGTTGCGCACGGAGAGGCCCGTGATGTCCTCAGCGCAGGGCGCCCAGCCCGGACGGTCCTTCCACACCGTGTCGGAGAAGCAGTTGAGGTTGGCGTATATGATGTTCGGGTTGAGCGCGCGGATATCCGCCTCGGAGAGACCGAATTTGTCCATGCAGCCGTTCTGATAGGAATAGGTGACCACATCCGCCTCGCGGATGAGCTGCTTTGCGCGCTCAAGCTGCTCGGGGATATTGAAGTCGAGCTGGATGGAGTGCTTGCCAGCCCAGCCGTCGAACTCGAGCATGGCCTGCTCCTGGTGCTTGAAGTCGCCGCGGCGGACCAGCAGCACGTCAGCGCCGTACTCGGCCAGGATGCGCGAGCAGGCGGGGCCGGCGATGATGTGGGTGAGATCCAGCACACGGATGCCGGAGAGCGGGCCGCGGGAGCTCGGACGGCCCCAGTCGGGGGCTTCGGACTCGGAGAGCTTCTCCGTGCGGATGAGCGGCATGGAGATGACGGCCTTGCCGACCTCGCTGGCCTCCCACTCCTCGCGGCTGCGTATCATGCAGCCGCAGGCGCCGCAGTCGAAGCTCAGGTCCTCGAGCTCCATCGCGTCCTTCGTGGCGACCTTGGCCGCGATCTCCTTCATGTCCTTCTTCAGGGAGAAGAAGCCGTATTCGGAGGAGGGCTTCGCCAGGCCCAGGGCCTTGACCAGGCGCTCCTGCTGGCTCTGATAGTAGACGTGGAAGGACACGTCGCGCCCGTCGCGGGCACGGAATTTGTGCATGGAGCCGTTGAGCGCGTTGTTCACGCGGATGGCCGACTGCACGCGGGAGCGGGTGAACTCCTTGCAGTGCTTGTGGTCGGACATGTACAGCCTGACGGCCTGAAGTCCCGCAAAGACCAGGTCGCAGCGGATCTGCGCTCCTGAGACGTCGTCTCCGCGCAGAGCGCCGATCTCGGTGGCAGCGTTGCTGCACGCGGCCAGCACGGCGGCTATCGCACTGGTCTGGGGTATTATCTCGGGCTCAAAGAGCTTGCGCACCGCAGGTATCCGCAGCTTTGTCAGCACAAAGTTGAGCGGAAAGGGGAAGGGGTTGGCACTAACACAGACCTGCGAGAGCATACCGTGGCGCTCCTCATCCGCAACAAAGGTTGTGGGTATGGCCTGCATACCAAGGGTGCTGAGCAGATCGTCGTAAATGAGTTGGGCATTATGCGCTTTTTGCCTTATCACACCTGTATTTGCCATTTTTTATTCTCCTCCTGCGGCTTAATTCCGCATAAACTAAATAGGATATCTATACTAATTTTAGCCCTTTGTCAGCGCCTTGACAATTGGTATCTTTGCCAAATCGGTGTCTTGTGGTCTGGCCAGATTGACGGGCTGGTGAATCAGGTCAGACCAGAAACAAAGGCGCCGCGCCGCAATGGGGTCCCGCCGGAGGAGTATGGCTGAACTGACCAGGCGGCGCGGGCCTATTTGGTGGTGGCGGTCACTTTGCCGCCGCCACCGGAGACAGGCGTTGTGACGCTGGCCGAGGGCAGGCCGTACTGCGCGCGCAGCAGGCTGGCCTGGGCCGAGCTTATGGCCCCGGATTTCAGGGCGTTTTGTATGATGGCCAGCTTGGTGGCCGTGGTTTTGGCGGCGCTTAGCTGGGCCGAGGCCTTTTCGTAAGCGCTGAGGACCTTGGTCTGTGTGCCCGTGCCCGTGCCCGAGGGCGTGTAGGACGAGGCGGAGGCCTGGGCCGCGGTTGTGGAGGCGGTCAGCTGCTCGAGGAGCTCGGCGTCGATGGCGGCGAAGCTGTTGTCTACACGCACGGCCTCCTGATAGAGGGCGTTGGCGCGCTCTATTTCGTTCTGCGCTATGGCCTGGGCCACAGCGTTCTGGTATTGCTGCTTGGTCTGGGCGCGCTGGGCCTCTATGTCTGCGAGGCGGGAGGCCCGCTCGGCGTCAAGGCCGGCGAGCTCGCCCTGGGAGGCGATGCCCAGCGCGAGAGCCGCCTGGCCCTGTGCGCCCGAGTTGAGGCCCGAGGCCGTAAAGCGCTCGTTCATGCTCTGCTGCGTCACAGCGGCGGATGCGGCGCTCTGGTTTTTTGCCTCGCGGTGGAGCCCGGGCAGGGCGGCGGCCTCGCTGTCGTAGGCGGCCAGCTGCTCGCGGTATGCGCCCTCCAGAGCCGAGAGCGCCTGGCGCTCAGCCGCGGCGTAGATCTCGTTTATGTAGTCGCTGTGGTCCTCCGCCGTATAGTAGTGCGGCGGGGTGCCGAATTCCTGGGTGTAGACGTTGGTCTGGGCGTAGTCGAGGTTTTCGCCCGCGATTTTGGCGTTGCGCGCCGCCTCAAGCTCCGCGAGAAGCTGCTTGTCGGCGTTCACGCCCTTGGCGGCCTCCGCGGCGATGAGGTCGGAATAGTCCACGTTCTTGTCGTATGCGGCCATGCTTGTGCCTCCTGTATTTCATGATGAACATGAAATATAGCGGCTTTGCAGCTTTTCGCAAGGGCGCGGGCGAAATTTTCTGCGCGCCGCGAACTTGTTGACTTGAGGCCCGGGGGAGGATATTATTAGGACAGATACCCAAATCTGCCGCGCTGGACGCGGCTACGGGAGGGAAATGGTTTGGAACTCAGCTTAAAGGACTTTGAGCGCGCTGCAAGGCGGCTCGAGGGCATCATACACAAGACCGAACTCGATTACAGCTCCACCTTCTCCGCCATGGCGGGCGGCGAGGTCTGGATGAAGTGCGAAAACAGACAGAAGACCGGCTCCTTCAAGATTCGCGGCGCGGCCAACAAAATAGGCGCGCTGCTCGAGCGCGGGGAGCTCGGCGGAGCCGTCGTGGCCTCCTCCGCCGGCAACCACGCCCAGGGCGTGGCCTTCGCCGCCCACAGCCACGGCATACCCGCGACCATCGTCATGCCCAAGGCCGCGCCCATAGCCAAGATACAGGCCACCGAGGGCTACGGTGCGAAGGTTGTCCTCTGCGGCGAGTGCTATGACGACGCCTACGAAAAGGCCATGGAGATATGCCGGGATGAGGGCGCGACCTTCCTGCACCCCTTTGACGACTACGAGGTCATGGCCGGTCAGGGCACCGTCGGCCTCGAGATACTCAGCGTCCTGCCCACGGTGGACACGGTAGTCGTGCCTGTGGGCGGCGGCGGACTGCTGGCCGGCGTCTCGGCCTGCATCAAGCAGGCGAACCCCCGCGTAAAGGTCATCGGCGTCCAGGCCGAGGGCGCCAACGCCGTCTGGCGCAGCTTCCACGAGGGCAAGCGCGTCGAGAGTGAGCGCGTCTCCACCATCGCAGACGGCATAGCCGTCAGGTGCCCCGGTGAAAAGACCGTGGCCGAGATAATGAAGTACGCCGACGACATGGTCACCGTATCGGACAACGACATCTCCGCCGCCATACTGCTGCTCATGGAGCGCAACAAGCAGATAGTCGAGCCCTCCGGCGCAAGCTCACTCGCCGCCGTGCTCTCCGGCAAGATAGAGACCGCGGACAAAAAGACCGTCTGCCTTCTCTCCGGCGGCAACATCGACGTCAGCTTCATCCACCGCGTCATAGAGCTCGGCCTTGTCTCGCGGCACAGGCGCATAAAGTTTGCCACCCGTCTGCCGGACTCGCCGGGCAGCCTCATGCGACTGCTCCACATTATAGCAGACACCGGCGCGAACATTATGACGATAAACCACGACAGGCTCTGTCCCAGCCTCTCGCCGAGCGAGATCCTCGTGCACATCGCCTGCGAGGTCGGCGGCGAGGAGCACAGCGCCTCGCTGCTCAAGCGGCTCGCCGACGAGGGCTATTCCGTCGTCACCGAATGAGCGAAAATTAAATCTGAACACGCTTTCCCCGGACGCTTGAAGTGTCCGGGGAAAATTTTTTTGCAAAACGCCCTTTCGCTTTTTTTGAAAGTCGCTATATTGGCGCATCGTCGGGAGGTGAGGACTTGGCAAGGTCGAGAAAAGAGACGGCGGCCGGGCTCCGGGAGAGGATAGAGCGCTACTTCGCACGCCGGGAGGCCGAGGGGCGCTTTCCCACGGAGGCCGGGATGCTGCTGGAGCTGGATATGACCGAGGAGAAATACGCCGCGTACCTCGCGGACGAGCGCTACCGGCCCGAGCTGGAGCGCGCGAGGCTCAGGCGCATGGACTGGCTTGAAAACCAGATGGTGACCGAGTCGGGCCGCGCCACGGGCTGCATGAACGCGCTCAAGCAGGAGAAAAACGGCGGTTACGCCGACAAGGCGGGCTCCGGGGCCGAAAAGCGCCTGGTCATAAGGCTTGAGGGCGTCGGAGACGGGGCCGCAGAATGACGGGAGAATATGTCTGGGACCCCGGCGAGGCCAACCCCAAGCAGAAGCTCTTCTTCGCCTCCCGCAAGCTCTACACCGCATACGGTGGCGCGAAGGGCGGAGGCAAGACCTGGGCCGTACGCACCAAGGCCCTCCTCGGCGCCTACAACTACGCCGGGATACGCATCCTCATCCTCCGGCGCACCTACCCCGAGCTCCAGTCGAATCACATAGAGCCGATGCTCAAAATGGTAAACCCCGAGCTTTGCAGCTACAACGGCTCGCTCCACTCCATCAGCTTTGCCAACGGCAGCCTCATCCACTTTGGGCACTGGGCGGGCGAGAACTCGGAGCTGGAGTACAACGGGCAGGAGTACGACTGGATATTCCTCGACGAGGCCACGCAGTTCACCTGGCGCGCCTTTCAGTTCCTCGGCGGTCTGCTCCGCGGCGTGAACGACTTCCCCAAGAGGATGTACATCACCTGCAACCCCGGCGGCGTCGGACACCGGTGGGTGAAGCGGCTTTTCATCGACCGCGACTTCATCAGTGACCCGGACAACCCCGAGGCCAGCGAGGACCCGGAGGACTACGTGTTCATCCCCGCCACCGTCGAGGACAACACCGCGCTGCTGCGCTCCTCGCCCGCGTACGTGAGGATGCTCTCCTCCATGCCCGAGGACCTGCGCCGCGCCTACCGCTACGGGGACTGGGAGGCGCTCGGGGGCAGCTACTTCCCCGAGCTCGCGGGCGGGGCGAACATTGTCGAGCCGTTCAAGCTGCCGGACGGTTGGAAGAGATACAGAGCCTTTGACTACGGTCTCGACATGTTTGCCTGCGCCTGGTTCGCCGTTGACGGGGAGGGGCGCAGCTGGATGTACCGCGAGTTCTCCGCACCCGGGCTCATCGTCCGCGAGGCCGCGGAGGCGATGCTCACCCACACCCTGCCCGGGGAGCGCATCGAGGTCACCTTCGCGCCGCCGGACATGTGGAACCGGCAGAAGGACACGGGCCGCACCATGGCCGAGATCTTCATGGAGAGCGGCGTGCCCATCGTGAAGGCCGACAACAACCGCGTGCAGGGCCACCTGCTCATCAAGGAGGCGCTGTCCCACCGCGGGGAGGAGCGGCCGATGCTCATGTTTTTCAAGAGCTGCCGGAACACCATAGAGGACATGCGGGACATCCAGGCCGACGAGACCAACCCCAACGACTGCGCCCGCGAGCCCCACGACGTCACCCACCGCGTGGACGCCGTGCGCTATTACTGCATAAGCCGCACCCTCGCCGCAGAAAACGCCCCTCCGGCGCCCTCGCGCGAGGACGACGGCGAGCCGCTGGAGGACTATGACGAGTTCATGACCGGCGGCAGCCCGAACCGTGGATATCTGCAATTTTAATTTACAGGAGGACGGAAAATGGAGATTATTCTGCTTATCGCCGCGCTCATCTGCGCTGCGGCGAGCGTGACGGCGGCGCTCGCCCTCGCGCGCTGCCTCAGGGCGCTGGACGCCCGGGAGAGCGCAAACTGGACAGAGCTCACCGAGCCCGAGCTCGACGCCCTGTGCGAGAGGGCCGCGCGCGAGCAGCGCCGCTTTGAGGAGGCGCTCTCCGGCATACTTGCCTACGGCGAGGCCGACATGCGCCGCAGGCCCGGTGAGGAGGTGTGAGCATGAAGCCTAAGGAACTTACCGCAGATTCGGTCTGGCGCGAGTATGAGAAAATGCTCGCCTACAACGACAGCATCCAGCTCGACGACACCGTCCGCGTGAACGAGAACTTCTTCATCGGCAAGCAGTGGGAGGGCGTGGAATCCAACGGTCTGCCCACGCCGCAGTTCAACTTTCTCAAGCGCGTGACGCTCTTCACCGTGGCCTCCATCACCAGCGACAAGCTCAAGCTCAAGTGCTCGCCCCTGCCCTCCGGCGCGGGCGACCGGGGCCTGAAGCGCGCCGCCGACGTCATCAACGCCGAGTTCGAGGCGCTCTTTGAGCGCAACAAGCTCAGCTGGCTGCTCAAGGAGTACATGCGCAACGCCGCCGTGGACGGCGACGGCGCGACCTACACCTGGTGGGACCCGGATGCCGACTCAGGCGACGGACGGCACGGGGCCATAGTCACCGAGATAGTCCAGAACACCCGCATCGGCTTCGGCAACCCCGCCGACAGGCACGTACAGAGCCAGCCCTACATCCTCATCAAGCGCCGCGAGATGACCGAGGCGCTCCGTGAGAGGGCCCGCCGCTTCGGCTGTGCCGAGTGGCAGTCCATCAAGGAGGACACCGACGAGCAGCTCATGGACGCCTACAAGGACACGGGCGAAAAGACCACCGTCATCCTCCGGCTCTGGAAGGACGACAAGACCGGCACCGTCTGGGGCTGCGAGTGCGCCCGCGGCGTCATGCTGCGCAAGCCCTGGGACCTCGGGCTCAGGCTCTATCCCGTGACCTGGCTCTGCTGGGACTACGTTCAGGACAGCTATCACGGCCAGGCCATGATAACCGGCCTCATCCCGAACCAGATCTACATAAACAAGCTCTTTGCCATGAGCATGATATCCCTCATGGCCACGGCCTACCCCAAGATAGTCTACGACAAGACCCGCATCCCGCGCTGGGACAACGGCATAGGCCGGGCCATCGGCGTCAATGGCGGGGGAGTGGACAATGTGGCCCGCGTGCTCGGACCCGCGCAGATCTCGCCGCAGATAGCGCAGTTCATCGAGCTCACGCAGAGCCTCACGCAGACCAACCTAGGCGCGACGAGCGTCGCCCTCGGCGAGGCGAAGCCGGACAACACCTCCGCCATCATCGCCCTTCAGCGCGCCGCCGCCACGCCCAATGAGATCACGCGCCAGAACCTCTATCAGAGCATTGAGGACCTGGGCAGCATCTACATGGACTTCATGAGCGGCTATTACGGCCTGCGGCCCGCCGAGATAGACCCCGTGGCCGAGGTCTCCGAGGAGCTGCTCGACTTCGTGGGCGAGGCTCTGCCGAGGGGAGAGAACGGCAAAATATCCGTGCTCTTTGACTTCTCGAGCCTGCGCGACCTGCCGCTGAGGCTCAAGCTCGACGTCGGCGCCGCCGCCTACTGGAGCGAGATCGCCACGACGCAGACCATGGACAACCTGCTCGCGCAGGGCCACATAGACGTGCTCGAATACCTCGAGCGCGTGCCCGACGGCTACATCACCGACCGCCAGGGCCTCATCAACGCCATCACCGCCCGCCGCGCCGCCGAGGGTGCGGCCAAGGGCGAGAGCATCTAAAGGGAGGAGAGCTTATGGAGGAAAATACTGTTCAGACCGCCGCCGAGAGCGGGGAGTGGGAGGTCGATGTTGCGGAGATGATGCGCGGCGTCACTGATGACGCGGAGCCCGCGATGAACCCCAGGGCCGAAAAGGCAGCCGAGGCCGAGAGCTTCACGCTCCGGCACCTGGGCGAGACGAAGAACGTGGGGAGGGAGGAGGTCATCGCCCTCGCGCAGAAGGGCATGGACTACGACCGCATCCGCGGCAAGCTGGGCGACGCCAGCCGCGAGCTGGAGGCCCTGCGCGCGGGCGAGAGCTTCGACCCCGACCCCGCCGAGCGCCGCCGCCGCGACTGCGAGAGCTTTGTAAAGACCTTTCCCGAGGCGGCGGACAAGCTCCGGCGCGACAAGAACGCCATCCCCGCCGAGGTCTGGGACGAGGTGCGCCGCGGCGCGAGCCTCACGGAGGCCTACGCCGAGCATCTGCGCCGCAGCGAGGCCGAAAAGCGCGAGAGCGAGCTAACGCGTCTGCGCTCCGAGCTCGAGCGTGAGCGCCGCGAGCGCGAAAACGCCCGCCGCAGCGCCGGCAGCGCCGTCTCCGCCGGCGGTGACCCGCCATACGACCCCATCTCCGCGGGGTGGAACTCGATATAAGGTACAGAAAAACGGTGGACACGAGAAAGGGGGAAACCCCTTGATAGGGTTTCCCCCTTGGACCCCCTTCCTGATCTCCTTTGAGCACAAGGGGATTCCGCCCGCTGCGGCGGGCGGCCAGGGACGCTGTCCCTGGACCCTGCCACCTTTGAAAAGGTGGACGAAACTTTTAAACGCGCTTCGCGCAGAAAAATACGGGCGGGAGACCAGCGCCTGTTTTGCGGCGGGGGCAGACCAGCCGGAAGCGCCGCTTTATTAAAATCGAAAGGATGATATCTTTTGGCAATCAATCTCGCCAGTAAATTCAGCAAGTACGTAGACGACGCCTTCGCGCGTGAGAGCCTCCTGCGCGGGGCCACCAGCGACAAGGTGGAGTTCACCGGCGTCAACGAGGTCTCCGTTTACTCCGTCGACAAGATGGAGATGAACGACTACGTCAAGAGCGGCACCTCCCGCTACGGCGTCATTAAGGAGATAGGCGACCGCGTGCAGACCTTCCGCATAGAGCGTGACCGCTCCTTCACCGGCTCCATCGACGAGGGCAACGCCCAGGACCAGTACAATGTCAAGGACGCCTCCGCGCGTCTGCATGTGCAGATACGCGACGTGGTCATCCCTGAGACCGAGGCCTACGTCATGATGAAGTGGGCCTACGGCGCGGGCAAGGTCGTCGGCGGCGAGGCGCCCACGGCTGAGACCCTGCTCGGTCTCATCCAGGCCGGCGCCAGCCACATGAACAACTGCCACGTCCCACGCGCCGGCCGCGGTATGTTCATCGCCGAGACCTACGCCGCCATGCTGCCCAACCTCGCCAACCTCACCTATCTCGAGCGTCTCGGCTCCCAGGCCCTGACCGAGAACACCCTGCCCCGCGTCGCGGGCTTCGACGTCCACGTCGTGCCCGATGCGGACATGCCCGCAAACGTCTACTTCATCCTCCAGCACAAGGACGCCTGCCCCTTTGCCCAGAAGCTCACCAAATACAAGATCCAGAAGGACCCGATGGGCATCGACGGCAACGTCATAGAGGGCCGAGTCCGCTACTGGGCCGGCGTCCTCGCCGAGAAGTGCGACGGCGTCTACGTCTACGCCGCCTCCGGCAGCGTGCAGGAGGCTCCCGCCCTCGGCGGCTCCGGCGCCTCCGTCTCCGTCACCGCGGCGGACGCCACCATCTACGTGACCACCGACGGCACCGACCCGAGGTACAGCAATACCCGCTCCCTCGTGAGCTCCGGCGCGTCCGTCACCCTCGAGGAGGGCCAGACCCTCCGCGCCTACGCCTTCACTGACGCGAAGTACCCCTCGACCGTCGTGGAGAAGGCATACTCCGCCTGATAAGCACCCTGAGCCGGGCCGCAGACCCGCGGCCCGGCTCGCCTTTTACCTTTAAGTAAAGGAGGAAAACATGGCACAGATCATTACCTCCGTTAGCGAGGCCGTATACCAGATAAAAAAGTGGCTCGGTGTCAACGAGGCGCTCGAGGGCGAGGCCAGTCTCAAGATGGGCGAGGCCGCGCTGATGCGCAACTTCAAGGTCACCGCGGGCGGCGCGCTCAAAAAGCGCGCGGGCAGCCGAAGCATTGCCGGGCTCATGAGCGAGTACACCGCCGAGGTGGACACCGGCACCACGAAGGTGCTGCTGACCGAGACGGGTGAGAGCACGGCGTCCATGACCATGTACCCCGGCATCGAGGTCGACGGCGTGGGCGGCATAACGCTCACGGGCGAGGGCGCCGATGTCACGAACGAAAACCAGGCAGATTACATCGGCTGGTATCTCAGGGGCGAGGACGGCCTGGTGTACAAATTCGCCGGGATATCGAGCTGAGGGGAGGCGCTGGATATGGCAACTTTACTTCAGCTCTTCAAGTCCCGGACTTTCCGGAACGGCTCCATATATCAGGACACGCTCAGCGAGAGCGCCGCATACGCCTCGGACGCGGACACGCGCACGGGCTGGGCCGGCCTCAACAAGACCAATACGGACGGCGTGGAGAACGGACGCTTCGTGCTGAACATATGGTGCGAGAAATCAGCCAGGCCGGGCAAGAACTTCTATATAGACGTGGAGGTCGGGCCGCGCGGCTTCGTAAACAGCGACGCGCAGTATCCGCTGGCCTACAAGTTCTTCGGCATGGAGGAGGTCACGGCCCACGTCCTTGCAGAGTACGCAAACGCAACGGCATCCACCCCCAGCGACGGTACCTTCAGCTTTGATAATACCGGCGGGGCCGTGCGCCTCACGTGCAGCCGGGAGATAAGCGACGATGAGCTGGTCTGCTTCATCTGGAACGGCGGCTCCGACAGCCGCGACAACATGACCGCCATAGACAGAGGCGACCTCTACGGCGAGTATGACAACTCCGTTATGCTCGTGCTTGCAAACGGCAGCGGTGAGGACAGCCGCGTCTACGCCTATATGAATGAGCCTCTGCCGGATGTCCCGGTGCCCTCATGGCCCACGAGCGTGAATTATTACCCCGGCTACGGCGCCAACACGCCGGACACGCAGCAGTATCAGAAGACCTTCCTGGGCTACTTTTACAACGACCCCACGGAGGGCTCTGTCCAGTATTACGACGAGAGCGGCAAGGGCCTTATCGACCTGCCCTACGCGATGGACCGGGGACTGAGCTCAAAATGGGGCACACCCACTATCACTCTGCCCTCGCTGTCCCGGCCCGGGTACAGCTTCGCGGGCTGGTACACGGCCTCGGAAGGCGGCACGCTCGTCGGCATGGCGGGCAGCAGCTACGACCTCAACGAGCGCGACACCCTCAATCTCTACGCGCGCTGGACGGAGCTGAGCTTCTCATGGAACTTCAACCCCGTCACCGCCAAGGGCAACAGCTCCGACAGCGTCGTGCGCGGCATCTGGTCCGGCTTCGTGAACGGGCGCGAGGTGCTCTGCGCGGCCTGCAACGGCTACCTCTGGGAGCTGGAGCAGCGGGAAGGGGGCGAGTGGGGCAAGACCTCCTGCGGCGCGATAGACACCAGCTCCGACGTGCACATGTTCGGGTTTGACGGCAAGCTCTATCTGCTCAACGGCTCCGAGTACAAGGTCTGGGACGGCAGTACGCTCTCGGACGTCGTCGGTTACCGGCCCATGGTGGCCGTGTCCGTCCCGCCCGCGGGCGGCGGCACGGCGCTTGAGCAGATAAACAAGCTGAGCGGTCAGCGCCGAGCGAGATTTTCCCCTGACGGCACTGAAAAGACCTTCGTGCTCCCGGAAAAGGGCCTCGTGTCGATAGACTATGTGCACTCGACGGCAGACGGCTCGGATATGGAGGGCTGGACTCCCAACACCTCGGCGGGCAGCGTGACCTTCACGAACGCGCCGCCCGAGGGCACGAACAGCATCGAGATAGGCTGGACGGCGTCCGGAGATACGGCAGATGAGATACGCGCCATGCGCTATGCCGAGCTCTACAACGGCGCGCAGGATTCCCGCATCTTCGTCTACGGCGACGGCACGAACCGCTGCTTCTACACCGGCATAGATTTCGACGGACAGCCCCGGGCCGACTACTTCCCCGAGCTGAACGTGGCCCACGTCGGTGACTCCAACACGCCGCTGACCGCAATGATACGCCACTACAACCGCCTGCTGGCCTTCAAGCTCGACAGCGCCTGGAGCATCAGCTACAGCGCCATAACGCTCACGGACGGCTCTGTCACGGCGGGCTTCTGTGTGACGCCGGTCAACCGGAGCATAGGCAACTGCGCGCCCGGCCAGGCCGTGCTGGTGGAAAACCGCCCGCGCACGCTCGACGGCAGAAGCGTTGTGGAGTGGCGCTCCTCCAGTTCCTCCGGCAACATCACCGGCGATGAGCGCAACGCGGAGCGCATCTCCCAGCGCGTGGATGAGACCATCCGCAGCTTCGACCTCTCCACCGCCAAGACCTTCTACGACAAGTACGCTCACGAATACTACGTCATCGGAGCGGACGGTACGGCGCTCATCCACGGCATAGAGGCCGATGCCTGGTACGTATACACCAACTTCGCCGCGAAGTGCCTAATCAACTACAAGGACGAGCTCTACTTCGGCACCGCCGACGGCCAGCTGCGCCACTTCTCGGACGAGTATTGCTCCGATGAGGGCGAGCCCATCGACGCCTATTGGGAGTCCGGCTCCATGGCCTTCGACCGGGACTTCAAGCGGAAATACTCCGCCATGCTCTGGGTCGGCATAAAGCCCGAGGACAACGGTTACCTCGCCGTCACAGCCGAGACGGACCGCAAGTCGGATTTCGCCGAGTACAGCTTTACCACCGGCGACGCCGCGGGCGTGCCGGAGATGAACCGCATCAGGCTCAAGGCGAAGAAATTCACCTACTACAAGCTCAAGCTCTCAAACAACAGCGCCGACACGACGGCCACGGTGGTCTCCGTGGACATACGCGTGCGCGGCACGGGATATGTGAGGTGACACATGGCAACCAAGATAAAACAGGGCGACGCCTACTCCGTGCCCATCCAGATACGGCTCAACGGCGAGCTCATAAACGCCGACGACGTGGAGGCTGTGGAGTTCTGCGTCGGCGACGCGCTGCGTAAGCTTTACCCCGGGGATGTGAGCTACGAGCCGGGGAACAACTCCTTCTATCTGCCGCTTTCGCAGACGGATACCTTCGCCTTCCCGGCGAACGGCTCCGTGACGCTGGACGTGCGCGTGAAGTTCACGAGCGGCGATGTGATCGGCGTGCTCCGCCCGGACGCCTTCGCCGTGTATGACGCGACATCGGAGGTGGTGTTGTGAGCATAACGCTGGACATCCTCTCTCCGGGCTCCGTATCGCTGGATGCGGGCGGGGCAAAGCTCGTACAGGGCCCGCCCGGCGAGGCGGCCACCGTCGCCATAGGCAGCGTCGCAAAGGGGGACGAGGCTTCCGTCATTAACAGCGGCAGCGAGACCCATGCCGTGCTGGACTTCGTGCTTCCAAAGGGCGACGCCGGTGAGCAGGGGCCAAAGGGCGAGACAGGCGAGCGCGGAGCGCAGGGCTGGACCTTCACGCCTAGCGTCGATACGGCGGGCAATCTCTCCTGGACGAACGACGGCTCGCTTGCAAACCCCGAGACCGTGAACATCATGGGACCTCAGGGCCCGCAGGGCCCCCAGGGTACAAAGGGCGACACCGGAGCTCAGGGTCCGAAGGGCGAAAAGGGCGACCAGGGTGAGGCCGGCCCGCAGGGGCCGAAAGGCGAGACCGGCAACGGCTTCAAGATCATGGGCTACTATGTCTCCATCTCTGAGCTTCAGAGCGCAGTACCTGCTCCGGCTGTGGGCGACGCCTACGGCGTGGGCGCATCTGAGCCCTACGACATCTACATATGGGGCGGGAGCTCGTGGGTGAACAACGGACCCATCCAGGGCCCGGCCGGGCCCCAGGGTGAGCCCGGAGAGAAGGGCGAGAAAGGAGACAAAGGCGATACCGGTCCCGCGGGCGCCGCGGGCAGCAGCGGCGTGACCTTCACGCCGAGCGTAGACGCCTCCGGAAACCTGAGCTGGAGCAATGACGGCGGTCTGGAGAATCCGGCCTCCGTCAACATCCGTGGTCCCCAGGGCGCAAAAGGTGAAACGGGGGCCCAGGGCGAGGCCGGGCCTGCCGGCGAAACCGGTCCGCAGGGACCGGCAGGACAGGATGGGGCACAGGGACCCGCCGGTGCTGACGGCGCTCCCGGAGCTGACGGCAAAAGCGCCTATCAGTACGCGCTTGAGGCAGGATACACCGGAACCGAGTCGGACCTCAGTGCGGCTCTCGCGGGGCTCGGTGACCTGAACAGCTTGCTCGACGCCATAAACGGGGAGGTGGTCTGATGGGAACCACCGCGGACAAATTGGCATATCTTGAAGATACGAAAGCCGCGATACGCGACGCCATCGCTGCTCGGGGCGTGGACGTGCCGACCGGCACGACGTTCCGGGACTATGCCGCCAAGATAGGCGAAATAAGCGGAGGCGGAACGGAGGACCCATTCGACCCCGAGTCTTACTACCGAAACTTGCGTCCGACGGAATGGCTGCCCCTTCCGGAGCCGGGAGAGGACGAGATGTATTTTCTGATGCACGTGCCAAAGGACAGCAAGGGCCTTATTGCCTTCAACGTGGAGTTCCCGGGCAGCTGCACTGTGGAATACGGCTCGACGGAGAACGGAACTTTTGTACCCGATGCATCCGTGCCGCTGAGCTCGGGCGTGAGCTACGAGGCCGAAATAGACGCGGCATCCTGCCACAGCACCACGGCGGAGGGTGTGGGACAGCTGGTGTTCCGTATCAGCGGACAGGGCATCAGCTCCTGGAGCAGTGCGACCCACAGCCGGGCGGCGGATCACGCCAACTGGAACGTCGTGGACCTGGCCTGCCGCCTGCCATCGTGCTCGATGGTCAAGGTCGGCAACTTTGACATGAAGCTTGCCATGTCCTCGCTGCGCTATTTTGCGTGGTTCGGAGAAAACCGCCTTGAGGACATGACCGATATGTTTTGCTGCTGTTACAGCCTCCAGGCCATACGGGCGCTGGATACCACGTACGTCACAGATATGGCCGGCGCTTTTTATGAATGCCATTCGCTCGCGGCACTTCCTGCGCTGAACACCAGTAAGGTCACTAATTTTATGGACACCTTCGGAAACTGCGGCGCGCTTTCGCGTATCCCTGAGATGGATACTAGCTCCGTCGAGTCTTTCAAATTCACGTTTTACAACTGCTATTCTCTCGGAAGCCTTTCCTGGATGGACACGAGCTCCGGCACGGATTTTGAAAGCTGCTTTTATGGCTGCACCTCTCTGTGCGAGCTGCCGCCAATCAGTCTGGCTGCGCCGCCGGTGGAGGACGGATTTGTCGGTGCGTTTGAGCGCTGCATCGCTCTCCAGAAGCTGATCTTCAAGGACAGCTCGTCCGGATGGGTGGGCAGCAGCATCAACCTTACGGACGCCATGCTTGATCACGACGCGTTGATAGAGCTCTTTGACAGCCTGCCGAGCATAAGCCGCAACAAGAATGTGCTGCTCTACAACGTGCCGGGTGCGCTCGACCTGACAGAGGCGGAGAAGCAGGTGCTCACAGCCAAGGGCTGGACTGTAGTGTGTTGACCGCGGGCCTGGCCGGCCCGCGCTTTAAGAGGAGGAATAAATTGAGCGTATACAAAACCGGAGTGGACGTTTCACAGTGGCAGGGGACGATAAACTGGGAAAAGGCCAAGACCGCCGGAGTGCAGTTTGCGATGATCCGCGCCGGGTTCGGCCAGAACAATCCTGACCCCCAGTTTGAGCGCAATATCACCGAGTGCAACCGCCTCGGCATCCCCTGCGGCATATACTGGTTTTCCTACGCCTATACAGAGGCCATGGCCGCAAAGGAGGCGGAATACGCCCTCGCCGCGGTGGCGAAGCACACGCTGGAATATCCGATAGCCTTCGACTTCGAGGGCGACAGCGCGGATTACGCGCTCAAGAAGGGAGTCACCGTCACCAAGACACTGATAAGCGCCTTTGCCCGCGCCTTTTGCGGCAAGGTATCTGCGGCGAAGTATAGTCCCATGATCTACACCAATCCGGACTATTTGAGCCGCTACTACGACGCAGCGATACCGAAGGATTACGACATCTGGCTGGCCCAGTGGCCGTCAAAGCCGGACCTGAATTCCAAACCCGCGCTGGCGGGAGGCCTCTGGCAGTTCACAAACTCCGGCAGCATAGACGGGATCACCGGGCGCACGGACAGGAACGCGGCCTATATCGACTATCCCGTGGTACTGCGTGAGAAGGGACTGAATGGTTTGAATGTTACGCCCACGCCCACGCCCACGCCCACGCCGGAGCCGTCCAATGAGGCGGAGCTGGCGCGCAAGTGGGTCATCCAAAAGGGAATATCGGACGGGGAAAACCCGGATTCACCCGCGACAAGGCAGCAGATCTGGACCATGCTGTACAGAATGAATGGAGGAAAATAACGAATGATAAACTGGAAAGTAAGGCTTAAAAATAAGACCTTCTGGCTGGCGCTGATACCGGCTGTGCTGCTGCTCATACAGGCTGTGGCCGCGGTATTCGGCTTCACGCTGGAGCTTTCCGAGACGGGAGACAGGCTGCTCACGGTGGTGAACACGCTCTTTGCCGTGCTCTCCACGCTCGGCGTTGTGACTGACCCGACCACCGAGGGCATAGGCGACAGCGCCCTGGCGCTGACCTACGACGAGCCCAAAAAGACCAA
>URDK01000007.1 GCA_900546485.1 uncultured Eubacteriales bacterium | reverse complement strand
GCACCTTTTGCGTTAAGTTACTTATTAAAGTTTGAATTATAGTTTTGCGGAAAGTTCACTTAAAAGCGTCTCAGCTTTTTCAATATTAAATATGCCGCAAGCGCAGGGCTCAGCCAGCTTTGCCGCCGCCTGTTTAGATGTGATCTTGCCCTTTTTTATGTCGTCGATCATCTTGTACACGAGGTTCGCGGATATCATGGCGTGGCCGCACATGGTGGTGATCTCCATCACCTGCTCGTCGGGCAACTTCTGTACCGCGCCCCAAATGCCCAGGGAGAGGTCCACTGCATGACGCTGTATGCCGGCCTTCTTCGCACAGCAGTCCACATCGTCCACAAGGCCCGACACGACCACTGAATAGCCGTAATCAGCCTCCCTCAGCGCCTTCATTACCTCTATGAGCGTGTCCCTGTCCTTGAACACCGCGTGCAGCATCGGAGCCTCTGCCGTAACGTTCTCGCGCAGCTCCTCTATCGTGTTCGTCGCGAGGTTACCTATCCCAATGCCGCCCATGTTAACCGGATGGAACGGGGCCAGCAGGTCGATATACTTCTTATACACCTCGACGCAGTTCTGATTGTTGATGCTACGTGCAGGCATTATCAGCACGACGTAGTCGTTGGTGCGGCCCTCGACTGTCTTTACTCTATGAAGTGTGTGTGTCATTGTCCGGCACCTCTCATTCTTTCCTCGTATGTCGGCCTGCCGAGACCGAGATTGGTCTTCGCCGAGGTCTTGTCTACGTTGATGTTTAGCTTGTCGATGATCTTGCGGGCGTAGATGGAGTCGTCGCTCTTGTCCACGAGGCTGATCAGGCCCAGACTGAACACCGTATCGATCTCACCTGCAACCTTCCTCAGCGCCTCGAGCACCGCTTCGATGTTCTCGTTCAGACAGCGGAACTCGACTATGGCAGACAGCACGCGCTCTCCCAGCACGCTCGGCTCCATCTTGCCGGTCTTCTTGTCCACGATGAGCGCGGTTATAGGATTGTTTACCTCGAACTCCTCCGCGTAGGGCGCGACCTCCATGGCAACCTTCTCGATATCTGCAAAGCTCGCGGATATGCTCGGGCGGCCCAGCTCCACCGCAAAGCCGACCCTGTCGGTGTCGTGCAGGATTCCAGTTACGTCTATGGTCTTGACTTCCTCAGTACCACGCCCCATATGCTTGAGCGCAGTGTTCTCGTGCTTTCCGAAGGGATCACTGAACGCCTTGCGGTAGGCCCTCGGCGCCTCGAGATGGACGTTGTATATCGCGTCCCTCGGGCACTTCGCGTTCTTCTGGCACACGCCGCACTCCACGCAGCGGTCGAGGTCTATCGACATCTTGCCGTCTACGGGTGCGATTGCATTAACTGGACAGTACGGGACGCATTTTCCGCAGCCCACGCACTTTTCCCGGTCAATATACATTTACATCCTCCTTATAAGCATTATCCGTGCATTGCTGCGAGTGCGCACACAGTCGCATAGCGCTCGTCAGCGGCGTGCTGGATGGACTCCATCTGCTCCGGGCTCAGACGCTTGAATTTGCCGATACCCTTCGTGAATTCAGCGACCTTTATCGGGTCGTTGTTTTTATAATTCAGGGTGTAACCCGAGGCGTCTTTCTCCCAGAGCGGGAACATGTTGGACTTGACCGCCTTCTTCGACACCTCGATAGTCTGGTCCTGCGGAAAGCTCCAGCCCGTCGGACACGGAGTAAACACGTGAATATACGCAAAGCCGCGCTTCGAGGCCGCGAGGCCCTTCTGTATCTTCTCTACCATGTCCTTCATATTCCAGGGCGTGGCCGTGGCGCAGTACTCTACACCGTGCATGGCGAGAATGAGCGGCAGGTACTTCTGCGGCTGCTGCTTGCCGCATATGGCGTCCCCGAGAGGCGTAGTCGAGGTGCGCGACCCCTCGGTAGTCGTCGAGCTGCGCTGGTAGCCGGTGTTCATGTAGCCCTCGTTGTCGTAGCAGACATAGAGCATCTTCTCGCCACGCTCGGCGGCGCCGGAGAGACTCTGGAATCCACAATCGGCGGTGGCGCCGTCGCCGGCGACAGCCACGATATTCACGTCAGACCGGCCACTGCGCTCATAGAAATGGCTCAGACCGCTCATGAACGAGGCAGTGTTGTCCAGCAGTGGGATGTGCACAGGTACCTTCATGCCGCTGTTGTAATTCCAGCCTACGACGCCGCTGCCAGCCATGCAGCCGGGAGGCACGCAGAGTATCGTGTTGTCTCCGGCAAGCTGCATCACCCTTCTGAGCACCAGCTCCCCGCCGCAGCCCTGGCAGGCGGATACGCCGGGCGACACCATGTCGGGGCGTTCTCTAAGTATTTCAATGTAGCTCATCATTCTGCCCCCCTCATGCCTTCATGAACCAGAGCGTGTCGTACACGCCGGGCTTATCCTTTATGCTCTCGAGCCTGTTGATGGCCTCAGTGAAGTCGGATACCGCGAGGTCAGCGCCGCCCAGACCGCCGATGGCGGAGAAGCTGGCGTACTCACCGGCCCCGAACAGCGCGGAGCGGGTCTCGACGTACATCGAGCCGCAGTTCCAGCCGAAAGACACACTGCGGTCCACGACGCAGAACGCCTTCTTGCCGCGCAGTGCAGCCGCTATCCTCGCCGCCGGGAACGGGCGGTAGAACCTGATCTTCACCAGCCCTACCTTTATCCCGCGCGCCCGGGCCTCGTCCACCGCGTCCATGCCGGCGCCTGTCATGCCTCCCATCGTCACGATGACGGTCTCGGCGTCCTCCATGCGGTACTCACCTATGACGCCACCGTAGCTGCGGCCGAACTTCTCAGCAAACTTCCGGTCAGTCTCGTCGATGACCTCAATTGCTTTCTGCATGGAAGCTAAGTGATTCTTCCGGTAATGCATAAGCAGCTCGCCCGGAGTCATCGGGTCGAGAGCCAGAGGATATCTCGGATCAAGCAGCGGCTGGTGGTTTGCGCTATGCGGAGGAAGAAACTCGTCGACCTCCTCCTGCGTCGGCATATCCACACCCGCACACAGGTGTGAGCTGTAAAAACCGTCGTAGCAGACGTTTACGGGGATGCACACGTCTGGGTGCTCAGCTATCATGTAGCCCTGGATTATCATGTCAGCTATCTCCTGGTTGCTGTCGCAGAACATCTGTATCCAGCCCGTCTCACGGACGGACACGGCGTCCTGCTGGCCGCTCCAGATCGTCTCCGGCGAGGTCATCTCACGCGTTGCTATAGCCATTACCATGGGCAGCCTTATGGTTGCCATCTTGAAATATGGCTCGTACATGAGCGCAAGGCCCTGCGCGCTCGTGGCAGTGAAGGTACGTGCGCCGCCCGCGGCCGCGCCCTGTACCACGCTCATAGCAGAGTGCTCTGACTCGACCTGTACAAGGTCAGAGCCCAGCTTGCCGCCGTGCACCATCTCGGCGAGATGCTCAACGACCGAGGACTGCGGAGTTATCGGGTAAGCCGCGATGAGATCCGGCCTGCAGAGCGCGGCGGCTTCAGCGGCCGCGTAGTTGCCAGTCAGCACCATCTTGTTCCCCATTACTTGTCGCCTCCCTCTTTAACCATGCTTATCGCCTTTTTGGGGCATTCTACCGCGCAGATGCCACAACCTTTGCAGTAGTCATAAGTAATATAGTAGCCCTGCTCCTCAGACCACTTTATAGAGTTTACAGGACAGTAACCGAGGCAGATTCCGCAGTTTATGCACACGGACTTGTCCATCACCGGCCTGTGCGTGCGCCAGCTGGCCGTGTCAAGTATGTACAGCCCCTTGTTACCCACGGGCGTCACAAATTTGCGGTCATACATCGGCCTCGCCCCCTTTCAGAAACTTCACGCTGTCGAACGCCATCTCAGCCGCTTTACGGTTCTGCGCGCCAAAGGTGGACTCTATCTCGTCAAACAGCAGGCCACGGTCCACAAGGCCGACAGTCTTAGCAAAGGCCCCAAGCACCGCAGTGTTGGGCAGGTTCTTGCCAAACAGCTCCTCGGATATGCCTGTGGCGTCCACTTCAGCCACTACTCCGGCGCATTCCGGCACCGACAAGTCCTCGAGCGTCTTGGTACTGTTTATGAGCACTGTGCCGCCCTCTTTCAGTCCAGCGTAGGTCTGAGGCAGGTGTACCAGCGTGTCGTCCATGATGACAAGTACGTCCGGCTCATAGATCTGAGTCTTTCGCCTTATCTCGTCCCGGCTCAGCCTCAGATAACCGAACACCGGCGAGCCCTTGCGCTCGACGCCGAAGAATGGTATGAACTGACCATGCAGACCACCCTTCACTGCGGCAGCTACGGTGATGTGCGACGCCTTGACGACGCCCTGACCGCCTCTGCCGTGTAAACGGATCTCCTTCATATAAACAACTCCTTTATATGCCTTCCAGCTGGGATTTCTAGGTCTCTTTATCAGCCAAAGATGCTTACGCAGAGGCCGGAAAACAGGAAGGCGCTTATTCCTACCCAGATTATAGCACATGCGGCAATAATTATGAGAGACACAAACGCTTTATTTTGCTCCTGCTTGGACATATTTCCTCTCAAGCCAACCATGGTGCTGAGGGTGAGAGCGCCGCAAGTGGACATCGGGCTAAAGCCCGCGAGCGAGCCACCCGCGATGATCGCAGCCATGACAGCCACAGGTTCGCCGCCGCCAACAGAGTTCACAAGCTCGGTGGACATTGGCAACAGAGTAGGATACACAACACCAAAGCCGGAGCTGACAAGGCTCATGATACCAGCGGTGATGCCAGTGAACGGTGCCACTGTTGACTTCGACATGACATTCGAGAGCAAATTGCACAGCAGATCAATACCTCCTGCCTCGGATATCACGCTCATGAGCACACCGACGCCAAGGATCATGACTATGGTGCCCCAGGGTACAGCTTTGATGCTGGCTGAATCGTCAGCTAGACCAAACAAGAATAGTACAACTGCTATAAGGAAGGACACCAAGCCGACATCAAATTCGAAGACCATTACCATGACAAGCATGACAACGACAGAAAGCAGGGCGATGATCTGGTTGCGATTGGCCTTGACTTTTTCTGTTGAGAAATTGACGTTATCCGCCTTAACCTTGTAACCCTTGAATGCAAAAAACAATCCGATAGCAAAAAGTACGGTGGTGATTACCTGAAAGGCGAAAACAGGAAGAATGACCCCTGTCTCCAGACCCTGCTCCGCCGCAAGCGTAGATACAAGCGCACCCTCGGGCGTCCAGGCACATACGCGCCCGCCCATAAGTCCGAGGCCGCCTATGATGCCCATCATGATTGGGTTATATCCAGCGGAGATTGCGATAGAAACCGTCAGGGTAACGACAAGCGTGGTGGGTGGGATAGCACCAGGACCAATGGCCGAGAGAATAAAACCTACCATATACGCGATTATGGGCAGTACCCAGACACGTTTACCGGTAACCGCAACGATTTTATGCGAGAGCATCTCAAAGGCACCAGTAGAATTGACAGCGGCAAACAGAAGAGTTATGCCTGTCAGAGTTACGAAAAGCGAGGAACTTAGAGTTTTAACTATATCCTTGTCGGTCATGCCCAGAATACGGCCAAGAATTAATGCTGCGGCAAATGCTAGAACTCCCATGTTGACTTTGCGCCAAAATGCCAGCACTATCAGAACTACGAACACAATAAGCGATATAATATCCATACCCAGCTTCCTTTCCTCTCTAAATATTTATTAATTGCCTTCGCCGCCGTACGCAAAACTCTGCGCCCTCCTACGCCTATATTTTTGCCGTACGACAGTAATTCACCTTCCTATTCCCATCTTTCCTTCCGTAAAAATGCGTTCGTCCATTAGTTTGAGCTCAGGAGAGATGTCAGGAACGAAATCCATCTGATCAAGTATGTCACGTTCAAGTTCTACCCCTGGCGCGATTTCAATGAGTTCCAAGCCTTTTTTCTTGAGTCTGAATACTGCACGCTCCGTTATATACAGTACCTGCTGGCTAGTCTCTAGCGCCGTTGCAGCCGAAAAAGTTACCTGGGATACGCGTTTTACGAACTTTTTCGACTTACCTTCTCTATCAATGCTGAGTATTCCTCCTGAAGCGGACGCCTTCATACCAGACGCTGTAAACGACCCCATGAAGCATACTCGGGGGGTGTTTTGAGCGATATCAATGAAGCCGCCTGGCCCCGTCATGCGGTCGGCAAATCGCGAGACGTTCACATTGCCTTCAGAATCAATTTCTGCCGCTCCAAGAAAGGCTATGTCCAGACCACCTCCATCGTAGTAGTCAAAGGTATCACAAGGTCGCATTATTGCTTCCGGGTGCACTGCAGCACCAAAGCCCACGCCTCCAACTGGTACTCCTCCGAGTGGACCGCTCTCTAGGGAGAGCGTTAAATGTTCAGATATTCCTTCTAACGCTGCGGCTGACGCTACTGAGTCTGGTACACCGATACCGAGATTGGCTATACTGCCACTGTGCAGTTCAAATACGCCGCGTCTGCCACAGAGTTTGCGATAATCCAGAGTATCAGCATTTTCAGCTTGTACCTCTGCCCTACCTGACTCAACAAGTTCAGGCCTGTACTTGGGACAGTCATAACCGGGAGGACACGCGCCCTCGCTGTCAAGCACAACATAATCTACAAAACTTCTGTGTATAAGTACATCTCTGGGGCTAAATTCACCGGCCGCAACCATTCTGTCTGCCTGCACAATTACCTTTCCCCCATTAGCTTTCACGGCTAATGCCATTTCAAGTTGCTCCGCAGTCATAGGATCGTACTTAGTACTGATGTTCCCTTCACTGTCAACAGCCGAAGCGCGCAGAATACATGCGCTAAGTTTAGGAGCTCGGTAGAAAAGATAGTCCTCTCCATCTATCTGCATCAGTTCGACAGGTGAACGGCCAGACAAGGTGGCTGTTTTATTCATTGCGCAGCCATCAAGCCTTGGGTCACAGAAGGTGCCTAGTCCCACTTTTGTCAGTAATCCTGGCTTTCTACCAGCAGCGGCTTTTAGTAGTCCAGCTACCACGCCAAGAGGTATAGCGAATGCCTCAATTCCTTCCTTATAAACCAGTCTACTAAAAAGCGGTGCCATGCCAAGATGCGCAGCAGTAACTGAGCGTACGAGTCCTTCAGATGCCAAAATATTCATGCCGCAGTCGTCTAGTCTCAAATTACCTGGCAAAATACCTGAGAATACAGAAATTTCAGAAGGAGATCCATGGGCCTTAAACCTGTCTCTAATTGCCGAGAAGACTAAATCTGCACCTAGCCAGCCTCCAAAGCCGCATATTCCTATGTTTATGCCGTCATCAATAAGTTCTGCAGCATCAGCTGCCGATATAAACTTAGGCAAGATGTGCGCTCCTCTCGTTTCTATTATCGGAACAACGTTCCGTGAAATGACTTATTGAATGACGAAACGTGCCGATAATCGGAACATCGTTTCGCAATAAGAATAAATCAAATAGCTGTGCATACACAGCTTTTATTTATATTTAACACTAAGTGCGTTGTAAGTCAAGGCTTTTTTATAGCAAGTTTTATCCTTTAGTGTGAAAAAGGAACGAGGTGACGTCACAGTACTACTGGCGTCACCCTATGCTCTCTTTAATTGTTGAGTACAGATCTTCTACGATTTCTTTCTTCCTGGCAGACAGTAATTCCTTTCTGCCGCTAACTGACAGAGCTGCAATCGGCTTTTTTGACACATCAAATACTGGCACAGCGATGCAGTACAATCCATCGTGTGCTTCTTCGTCGTCCACCGAATAGCCGTCTTTCCTTATTTGCATCAGGACTTTGTTCAGTTGCTCTCTATCAGTTATAGTTTTTTCAGTAAGCTTATCCAGTTTAGCGTTAGAGAGATATTCCTGCTGTTTCGCCTCGTCGAGGTATGCTAGTATGCACTTTCCCACGGCTGTGGCATGAGCATGCAACGTTCCGCCAACTCTGGAGGACATGTACACAAAAGGCCCAGCAGATATCTTATTTATAATCATTAGCTCGCTGCCTATTAAAGTAGCAAGATGCGTTGTGCTCTGATACTTATGTGCAATACTTTGCATTGCAGGCGTCAGCGCATTAGCTAGCTCGTTTCGATCTCTAGCAAGGTAACCGTATAGCATCATACCAACGCCAAGCCTGTACTTACCTGTATCCGGGTTTTGCATTAAAAACTTTCCGCGCTCCAGTGATGCCACTATCCTTGCAACGCTAGCCTTACTAAGGTCAAGCTCACGTGCTAATTCAGATATACCGCGTTCTTCCTTCTCAGCATAGCACTCTATAATTCTTATGGCGTTATCCACTGACCGCGAAATCTCTTTCTTAGCCTTATCCTGCATTTGCTCACCAACTTTCAAAGTTAATCTATCATCTCTTTAAATTTTATTTCATCAATAACAGTAACTCCTAGGCTTTCGGCTTTTGTGAGTTTGGAGCCGGCGTTTTCTCCGGCGAGGACGTAGCTGGTCTTTTTGGACACGGAGCCCGCGGTCTTACCGCCGAAGCTCTCAATTATTGCGGCCGCCTCGTCACGCGTCCAGTTTTCGAGCGTGCCGGTGAGGACGAAGGTCTTTCCCGCAAAACGGTCGTCCTTGCGCTCTTCGCCGCTTTCAAATGATACACCGGCTTCGCGCAGGAGTTCAATTTGGTGCTGGGCCTGCGGCTCATCGAACCACTGGCGGATAAAGCCCGCCGTGACTTCGCCGATATCCGGTACGGCGCAGAGCTCCTCGAGGCTTGCGGACATGAGCTTGTCCAGCGTGCCGAAGTGCGAGGCGAGCACCTTGCCGGCCTTTTGACCCACCTGGCGGATGCCGAAGGCGCAGATCAGGCGCGCAAGACCGGCGGATTTGCTCTTTTCAATGGCGGATATGAGGTTGGCCGCCGATTTCTTACCCATGCGGTCGAGCTTAGCGACCTCGTCGGCGTCGAGGTAATAGATGCCTGCCGGAGAGGTAAGCAGACCGGCTTTGATGAGCGAATCCGCAACGGCGACGCCGAGGCCCTCTATGTCCATCGCCTCGCGCGATGCAAAATGGACCACATTCCTGAGTCTCTGCGCCGGACACTCAGCGCCCGTGCAGCGCATGGCGACGCCATCCTCGTCCCGGACTATGGGAGAGCCACACTCCGGGCAGGTATCCGGCAGATGGAAGGGCACAGCGCCATCGGGGCGCTTGCTCGTTACAACCTCGAGCACCTCGGGAATGATCTCGCCTGCCTTGCGGACTATAACCGTGTCGCCTATGCGCACGTCCAGTTTGTCGATAAAGTCCTGATTGTGCAGCGTGGCATTTGTAACCGTTGTCCCAGCGAGGCGGACGGGCTCGATAACCGCCTTGGGCGTGAGCACGCCCGTACGGCCGACTTGGACGACAATGTCCTTCACGACGCTCTCCTTGCGCTCTGGCGGATACTTGTAGGCCGCTGCCCAGCGCGGAGCCTTGGCCGTGCTTCCGAGCTCGGCGCGCTCGGCCAAAGAGTTGACTTTGATGACTGCGCCGTCTATGTCATAGGGAAAGTCTCCCCTGTTTTCGCCTATGGCCTCTACCGCGGCTTTGCACTCTTCAAAGCTGCGGCAGATCGTATAGGGCACTGCGTCAAAGCCGAATTCGCGCAGGGCGTCAAGCGTCTCGGTGTGAGTCGTGAAATCGCGGCCTACGGATTTCTGGATGTTGAAGACGCAAATGTCCAGCTTGCGCGCGGCGGCAACCTTCGGGTCCTGCTGGCGCATGGAGCCCGCAGCTGCGTTGCGCGGATTGGCAAGCAGCGGCTCACCGTTGAGCTCGCGAGCGGCGTTGAGCTCCTCAAAAACTGCGCGGGACATGTAGACCTCACCCCTGACGATCAGCCGCTCCGGCGCATTTTTGAGCGTCTTCGGCAGGTTGCGCACTGTCCGCAGATTCTCGGTCACATCCTCACCGGTCACACCGTCGCCGCGCGTGGCACCGCGTACAAACACGCCGTTTTCGTACTCCAGCGACATGGAGAGGCCGTCTATCTTCGGCTCAACAGAGTATTCACGTCCCTGAGGCAGGGCGGAGAGCATGCGCTCGTCAAATTCGCGAAGCTCGTCGAAGGAGAAAACGTCGTTGAGGCTCTCAAGAGTTACCTCGTGCGTCACGGGGGCGAAGCTGCTCTTGGCTGTACCACCCACCTTCTGTGTAGGTGATGTGGGCGAGTAAAACTCCGGGTGCTCTGCCTCAAGCTCCTCGAGCCTACGCATAAGCGCATCGTATTCAAAGTCGGATATGACCGGCGCGTCCTCGTCGTAATAGTGCCGGTTGTGCTCCATTATCTCGGCTCTGAGGGCCTCTATCTCCTTCTTAACGTCCATTTTAACTCTCCATATCCAAATAGGTCTGCGGTACCTGGCCGACAATGACGGTCTCCGCGATGAGTATCTCGCTGACGACCTGCGTCGATACTGTCCGCCAAGGCATAATGACGTCGATGTCTATGACGACGTCGAGCTTCATCTGGTGTTTGGTCTGGTTTATGCCGGCCGAGACGAGCTCATTTTTAAAGTCCACGCGGGACGAGCTCAGCATGGTGATATCCACGGGTATATCGGGCCCGCGCCCGAGCAGCAGGCTCGAACCGAGCAGGTTGCCTATGGGTATCTCGAGTGACAGCTCTCCCCCATCGGCCGCTTTCACGATGTCGGAAAGCAGCTCAGACGACATGGCATTTATCCGCGCCATATTCGCGCGGACAGCGGTCACGTTGCCGTTTTCGTCATGCTCAAGGGTCACAAAATAGTCGTAGTCATAGTCCTCAGCCGCAAGCTTGCGGCTGATGGTATCGTTTATGCACAGCGTCATGAGGTCCGTTGCATCTGAGAGAACCATGGAGCAGCTCAGCTCACGAAGGTATATTGCACCGCGTATGCCCACAGAGACCAGCACAGCGGCAACAAGCATGAGCACTATTGCAAGCTTGGTCCTGCGGCGCATCGGCGGCAGGTGAACGTCCAGATACAGCGGCCGGCGCCTTCTGCGGTTCAGCATGGGTGATCACCCCCATGCTATTTATATGTCGACTATTTGTCCAGCATTTCCGCTATTGCGTTCATTATTCCGAGTCTGCCCGACTCATAGGTCAGTCCGCCCTGCAAAAAGGCCATGTACGGCTCACGCATCGGCCCATCGGCCGAGAGCTCTATCGACGAGCCTTGGATGAACGCGCCTGCGGCCATGATGACCTCGTCCTCGTAGCCCGGCATCTTCCACGGCTCGGGAGTGACATAGGAGTCTACTGGCGAGCCGGCCTGAATGCCGCGGCAGAAACGGCAGAGGTTTTCACCCGAGCGCAGCGTAACCGTCTGGATTATATCGTACCTTGGTTCCATCGCGGAGGGTGAGGTTTCAAAGCCCAGCTTCTCGAGCATCGCGGCGCACAGTGCCGCAGTCTTGAGCGCCTGAGCCGTGGTGTGAGGGGCCATGAACAGGCCCTGATACAGCTGTCTGTTGGTGCCCAGAGTGCAGCCGCACTCGCCGCCTATGCCGGGCACGGTGAGGCGGAATGCGGCGCGCTCCACCAGCTCCGCCCGGCCCGCAATATAGCCGCCGGTGGGTGCGAGGCCGCCGCCGGGGTTCTTTATAAGCGAGCCGGCGGCGAGGTCTGCGCCAAGCATAGTCGGTTCCACGACCTCGGTAAACTCGCCGTAGCAGTTGTCAACGACGCACACCGTCTCGGGTGACACGCGCTTGACGAGACGGCAGATCTCGCCGACCTCCTCGGCCGAGAGGGCGCGGCGGCTGTCATAGCCCCTCGAGCGCTGGATGAGCACGGCGCGCGGGTGCTTCTCCCCTGCCTCGCGCTCTATAGCCGCCATATCCGGGCCGCCGTTTTTCGTAGGTACCTCGGCATATTTGACGCCGTAAAAGCCCAGAGAGCCGTAAGCGTCGCCTGAGATACCGATCGCCGTCCTGAGCGTGTCATAGGGCGCGCCCATGACCGACATGAGGGTCTCCCCCGGTCCAACCGCGGCAAACAGCGCCGAGGCTATGGCGTGCGTGCCGTTAACAAAGCCGGTGCGCACCAGCGCGGCTTCCGCGCCGAACACGCGGGCCCATATCTTGTCGAGCGTCTCGCGCCCAAGGTCATCGTAGCCGTAGCCGGTCGTGCCCGCAAAGCAGCTCTCGGAGACCTTGAACTCCTGAAAGGCCTCCATTATGCGCCGCGTATTTGCACGCGACACGCGGTCGATCTCAGCAAATCGGCCGCTCAGCTCCGCCTCGCAGTCGTCCGCGAGGCGCTCTATATTCGTCGGAATGTCACTCAGCTTCATCGTCTTTGAACCCCATAACTATCTCTCTGAATTTGTCGCCGCGCTCGGCGAAGTTCCGGAACCTGTCGAAGGACGAGCAGGCCGGAGAAAGCAGCACTATATCCCCCGGCGTGGCCATGGCCTTTGCCTCAAGCACGGCGGTGGTCAGGTCGGGGACTATTTTTATCGGCAGACGCATCGGGTCATAGAACACGCTGCGCCGCACGGCTATTGCTATCTGCTCCGCTGTATCGCCCGTCAGCAGCAGCGCGCGGACGCGCTCGCATATCTCGTCGGCAAGGCCGTCGAAGCTCACGTGCTTGTCGTGGCCGCCCGCTATGAGTATCGGCTTTGCCCGCATCGCGCGCAGACCGGCTATGGTTCTGGTCGGGCTGGTGGCGATTGAGTCATTGATATACGAGACGCCGTTAAGCTTGCGTATGAGCTCCAGACGGTGCGTCACGCCCCCATAGCTGCGCGCAACAGCGCGGCACATCTCGGGCGAGACGATACCGTCTACGGCAGCGAAGGCTGCCATGTAGTTCTCTACGTTGTGCACGCCGGGCAGCAGTATCTCCGAGGCCGGGATTATGCTCTCAACCTCGTAATTATGGCTGCGGTAAATCATGCCGTTGCGGCAGAACACGCCGTCCGAGAGCGTCTCTTTGCGGCTGAAATACAACACCTTAGATTTAGCCTCCTCGCCAAAACGGGCAGTGCAGGCGTTGTCACGGTTGACTATGAGTACATCGTCGGCGGTCTGATTGGCGAAGATCTGGCGCTTGGCATTGACGTAGTCATCGAAGTCAGGGTGCTTGTCGAGGTGGTTCGGCGAGACGTTCGTGATCACGGCGACGTTGGGGCGTATGTTGATGCTGTGCAGCTGGAAGCTAGAGAGCTCAAGCACGGCTATGTCGTCCGGATGGAAGTCGGGTATCTCACACAGCAGCGGCTTGCCTATGTTGCCGCCAAGATGTACACGCCGCCCCGCAGCCTTGAGCAGCTCGGCAATGATCGACGAAGTTGTAGTCTTGCCGTCCGAGCCCGTGATCCCTATCGTGCGGCAGGGGCAGAGCTGGAAAAAGATCTCCATCTCGCTGGTGATGACCGCGCCGCGTGCCTTGGCGGCTACGAGCGCGGGGTCCGTGGGCAGCAAGCCCGGGGTGCGGAAAATGTAGTCAAAGCCTTCGAGGTCGTCAAGGTAGCCGGGGCCGAGCCGGAGCTGGGCGCCGCGTGCACGCATGCTCGCAGCAATGTCTCCAAGCGCCTCCTCGGTGCGCATATCGCAGACGGTCAGGGGCAGTTCGTTTTTGAGCAGCAGGTCGATGAGCGGAGTATTGCTCACGCCTATTCCGAGCACGGCGATGCGCCGGCCCTTAAGGGAGTCAACATATTCCTGAAGTGTCAAAATAATCACCTCTCAACCTAAGATTATATCCCGAATTTCTGACGAATACAACAACTTTGTTGCATATGCCCACTTGACATGTCCACTGTTCAATGCTTTATAATAATAAAGAAAATATGAAAAAGGAGTCTTAATATGGGAAAAAACGACTCCCGCAAGCATTTTGCGGCGCGCTGCGCCCTGCTGCTTGCGGGACTTGCTGTTATGGCCTTGGGCGTCGCGCTGTCGATCAAGGCTGAATTAGGCACCTCCCCGATTTCGAGCGTGCCCTATGTTTCCGGCCTGATATCCGGTCTGTCTGTGGGGACTACCACCATCATAGTGAACTCCCTCTTTGTGCTCGCGCAGATACTCATGCTTCGGTCACAATATGACTGGTACCAGCTTTTGCAGATCCCTGTGGCCATAGTATTCGGGCTGATGATTGATATGTTTTCGCTGTTCATGGGAGATATAGTTCTGAGCAGTTATATCCAGCAGTGGCTTTTCTGCGCCGCGGGCATCATTTTTGTGGCGCTCGGCGTCAGCACGGAAGTAACGGCGGAGTTGATTACCACGGCCGGTGAGGGACTGGTACTGGCTATCTGCCAGGTCACGTCCTTTAAATTCGGCAATGTAAAGGTAGCGGTCGATGTCACACTTGTAATTCTGGCAGCCGCAGCTTCACTGCTGGTTCTCGGCGAGCTCGCAGGCGTCCGCGAGGGTACGGCTGCCGCCGCTGTCTTGGTAGGACTGCTTACAAAGCAATTTGTGAAGCCGCTGAAGCATGTAAAACAAAAGCTGGCAGCATAATTCGCGATTTTTGTTGACTCAGAGCTCGGCTGAGGTTAAAATAATCGGGCGAGCGGGCCGGACGGCCGCGCGTGTGAGGCGAAAGCCAGCACGTGAGGAAAGTCCGGGCTCCATAGGGCAAGGATAACGGGTAACACCCGCCAGGGGCGACCCTCGGACAAGTGCAACAGAGATATACCGCTGGTCCTTCGGACCAGTAAGGGTGGAAAGGCGGAGATAAGCGCCCGCCCATCGGCTGGAGACAGTTCGGTGCTGTAAACTCTATCCGGAGCAACACCGTGGAGGGACATGAGGCCTGCCCGGCCGTCCCGAGGAGGTGGCTTGAGGCGTGCGGCAACGTGCGTCCCAGATAGATGGCCGTCGATTACAGAACCCGGCTTACAGGCCCGCTCCATTAATTTAAGAGAAAAATGCCGGCCTGTTGGCCGGCATTTTTCTCTTTATCAGTTGTACGCCGCTGCAAGGCGGATGTGGCTCCAGGTGCGGGTGTGCCAGCGCCAAAGGAAGAGCCCGGCGCGCAGGCACTCGTCGCAGGCCATGGCGATCCAGATACCGGCCAGGCCGAGGCCAAGCGGCCCGGAGAGCAGAATGCCTCCTCCCAAAGCGGTGAGCCAGGCGCTTATGACGCAGATGGTTATCGGGAAGCGGATGTCGCCGCAGGCCTGAAGGGCGCGGCACATGACTATGTTGACCGCTCTGCCCAGCTCCAGCGGTATCTCGATAAACATTATTGTCTTGGCAAGTGCGATAACTCGCGCGTCGCTGGTAAAGATGCCGCACAGAGGCTCGGCAAACAGCCAGAGCAGAACGGAGACCAGGCCGGAGATAATGACGGAGGCATACATTGTGCGTCTTACGCATTTGTCTGTGGCCTCGGTGTCTCCCCCCGCCCATATATCGCGCGACCACGACCTGCGCCGCCTGAGCTACAGCGGATGCAAACATGTAGGAGAGCATCGCGAACATGTTGGCATATACTCGGGTATTTATTACGAAGAGCTCAAAGCGGTTACACACGGCCTGTATGCATATCTGCGAGAGGTTGTAGGAGATGGACTCGCCTCCGGAGGGAAGGCCAATATGCAGCAGACCGCGGAACTGCGTTTTCGGGAACGGTTTGAGGCAGGAAGCAGAGATAGCTCCCTTGCCGAAGTACTTACGGAAGAGCAGCGCAATGACCACAACGCCTATAATTCGGGAGAGACCACTGGATATTGCCGCTCCCGCAACGCCTAGCGCCGGCAGGCCGAAAAGCCCGTTTATGAGAAGCGCGTTGCAGCCGATATTGATGATGTTTACCAGCACTGACACGAGCATCGTCTGCTTCATGAGCTGGCAGCTGCGGAAGAATGCCGTAAAAGTCAGGTACACTGCCTGAAATACCATTCCGGCGCCGATTATGCGTATGTAGAGCACTGCCTCATCGAATATCTCATCCGGGACGTTCATCAGGCGGTAGATGGGCCCGCAGAGGAACACGAGAATGGCACTGACCATCAGACCAAAGATGAGGTTCGCCAGCAGGGACACCGTATAGGTCTCGCGCAGGCGGTCGGTGCTCTTGGCGCCGAGGTATTGCGAGATGAGTATCGTCGCCGCGGTGCAGATGACCGAGAACACTATAAGCAGCAGGTTAACTATCTGGTTGGCATTGCCGATGGCTCCTACCAGATCAGGGTCATACCAGCCGACCATGATCTGGTCCGCGTTGCCGACCAGCATTTGCAGAACCAGCTCTATAAATATGGGCCAGGTCAGGCCGAGAATGTTGTTTACTCTTTTGACGGACTTGTTCTTCTCCATATTTGCTCCTAACCAGGGATGTTGCACAAATTTGAACCTTTGATTTTAGCCAATTTATTATAGTGCCGCTTTTGGGATTGTCAAGAGAAAATTTGAAATCGGGTATTGACATTTAATTGACTACTGAATATTATATAGTAGTGGTTGACAGAAAGGAGTGGCACTGTGAACTCGCAATACAAAAAAGGCGTACTTGAGCTATGCGTGCTCTCACTATTGAAAAAGCGGGACTGTTATGGCTACGAGATATCTGAATATCTCTCCCGGCACATAGACATAGCCGACGGCACCGTCTACCCCATCCTGCGCAAGCTGAAGGCCGACGGGCTGCTGACTACCTATCTTCAGGAGGAGAGCGGCGGTCCGCCGCGGAAGTATTATAAGCTGACGAGCCTAGGAGCAGATGCCTACGCGCGGGACAGGGCTGAGTATCTCGGCTTTGCGCGAACCGTTTTGCAGCTTTTGGAGGAGGATGACTCAAATGACTAAAAACGAATTTCTCTCCCGCCTGGAGGCGGAGCTTGAGACCCGGCGCGTACCGGAACCTGAGGACATACTTGGCGAATACCGCCGCCATTTTGAGTACAAGATGGCCGATGGGTATTCCGAGGAGGAAATAGCTGCGCGCCTGGGTCCGCCGGAGGAACTGGCCGCGCAATTTGAGCCCGAGACTCCTGCCAAGAGCGCGAAACGCGCCGGCGCAGCAAGGGCAGCCGTGACCTGGACAGGTCTGGTGTTTTTAGACATCTTTGTGCTGAGCTTTTTCCTGGTGTTCGCGTGCTGGGTGCTTGTTGTAGCATGCGCCGCCGTGGCAGCCGGCCTTGTTGCGCTCTGTCTGCTCATTCCCCTCGACATGCAGCCGTATGTAAATCTGCCCGAGATGCCCTACTGGTGCGGCGCGATATATGCTCTGGCTCTGGCGGCGCTGGCAGTACTCTCTGCTGAGGGCTGCGGTTATTTTTCCCGATTGCTGGTCCAGCTCTGCCGTGCCTATTTTCGTTTTCACCGCAACGCAACCGCCGCAGCTGCCGGACGTCCGGTGCTCCCTTCCCTGCCCTGCGCACCTCAGCTTGCTCCCGCGCGCCGCAGGCGTATGCGCAAGGTGCTGCTTGTTTCACTGATAGCCTTTGTTCTCTTTGCTGCAGCAGCATTTGTGACCTCTGTACTCACCGCCGGTGCAGTGGAGTACTGGCACGTATGGGGCTGGTTTATGTAAGGGGGCACACAGCGTGTCTGCTCTGAATATCTTTGCCGCCTGCGCGCTCATATCGCTCATTTGGACGGCACACGAGCTCTCGTTGCGTCCTAAGCAGTCTAGATTAAAAGCCATTCGGCGGCTCTCTGTACTGCTCCTCGGTGTGAACATTCTTAAATACGCTCTGCCACCAATTATGGGCGCTAAGCTCGTGCTGCCTGTTGAATTTTCAGCCGCGGCCTATTTCACAACTCCTTCAATTTTACTCTTTGGCCCGAAACGTCTGCGTTGTTGGGCTGCATATGCCGGACTGCTTGCAGGTTCGGTATACTACTCGGCCATGGTTTTTGTCGGCGATGCCATCTACGGAGCATATCCGCCTTCGGACGTGCTGCTCTCGCTCTTCTGCCACGGCTCTCTGCTGGTGTTGGGACTTACTGTAACTGGTACAGAACGCTTTACACGGAGAGATGCTGCGTTTTTGCCCATAGGCACAGCAGCCGTCGCAATACGTGCGGCGCTGCTCCGGCCCTGGTCCGGCGGAGGGACGCTGCTCATATACGAGCTGCTGGATGCGCGCTTACTGCGGTCTGCACTGCCCTCTGGTGGCACTCCCCTTGCGCTGGGCGTGTATTATTTGACAGCTGGTGTTATGATACTTCTATCGGCCCGACTTTACCTTGCAGTCAACCGTGCCAGTCTCAGGCGCGGAGAGAAACATTTGAGGATCGTGCCCGTCTAAGTTTCCCGTTGGGAGGGTTGTGTTTTGCATTCGATATCTGGCCGCCTGCGCGCTTACGGCAAGGTCGAGACCTGTATCTCGAGCTGCGGTATTTTGGTCCTTGCGGCGCTCTACATCTACTGGTGGAGCACGACGCCGAGGAGCCTTGCCGGACGCGCTGCGGCGCTTGTCAGCCTTGTGCTTTTTATATGGGTATGTCTGCGCTTTGTGCCTCTCTGGGTGGCAGCCTGGCGCGGAAATGAGCTTCCCGCTCCTCCTGAGACCTCTGAAGCCGCGCCCATGCACATAAAACTCAAAATATTTCTCTCACTCCTGGGATTTTGCTTCGGTATGACGCTGCTCGTCTGGCTGCTGCGGCTTCTCGGAGGCAGTCACGAGAGCTTTTATGAATCGCTGCAATACTGGACCTACACCGACAGCCACCACTACATCGATATCGCACGCGACGGCTATATCAGCGAGGCTGATGTCCCCAGGCTCATTGAGACCGGATACTTTGCAGACGAAAACGCCGCTATGGACAGGCTGGTTCAGCTGGTATTCCTACCGGGTTACCCCGTAGCCATAGGACTTATGTACCTGCTGGTGCGCAATTATCTGCTCGCGGCATTTCTTGTATCGGCGTTGAGCTTTTCCGCTGCCGGATGTGTGCTGTACAGCCTTTTCCGCCTCGACTACGGTCACACGAGGGCGCTAAGGGCTGTAAAGCTCCTGTGCGTGCTGCCGGGCTCATTTTTCTTTGCTGCCCCAATGAGTGAGGGCCTGTTCCTCCTCTGCTGCGCTCTCTGCGTTTATCTTGTGCGGCGCGGGAAATTTGGCCTCGGCTGTCTCGCGGGCGCTTACGCGGCCTTCACGCGCTCGCTGGGACTCATGCTCTTTGTGCCGGTAATCTTTGAACTTGTGAGCGCGTATTTGCGGGGTGGAAAGCGCAAGAGCGCTCTGCCGCGCTTTCTGTGGGCGCTGCTCATACCCGCAGGCTTTGGTGTCTACTGCTATATCAACTATCGCGTCTCGGGCGACCCCTTCAAGTATATGGAGTACCAGTCCGAGCACTGGGGACAGAATTTCGGCCTGTTCTTCAACACGGCGGCCTACCAGCTTGAGAATGCGGTGTCATATTTGGAAGGAGGCCGCAGCTCGGCTTGGGGGCTGTGGATACCAAACCTGATTTGGAGCTTTTTCGCGCTTATAATCATGATACCCGGCGCAAAGCGGCTGCGTCCCGGCTATACGGCCTGGTTCATCGCCTACTACGTCATAGCCATAGGCGCCACCTGGCTACTCAGCGCGCCGCGCTATCTCATTGCAATGCCGTCGATATGCCTGTCCCTCTCGCTGGTGAGTGAAAAGCCTGCGAGCGAGCGCCTTGCTTTCGCGGTGAGTACACCGCTCTCGCTGCTGTATCTGGTGGCATTCACGCTGAATTTGCAGGTGTGGTAATAAGGAGGCTCCCATGCTTGAAACAATACCTGATGCAGAAAAAATGATAACTTTGGTAGGAAACCATCTATATGAGCTTTGGGATGAACTTTGCTCCAGAATAGATGAAAAGTATAATATGGACCACTTGTGGGGTAAGGGCGGCAAGGCGTGGACATATGAATACAAATACCGCAGGGGCGACAAGACCCTATGCGCGCTGTATGCCAGGAAAAACTGCATAGGGTTCATGATAATCCTGGGAAAAGACGAACGCTTGAAGTTTGAAGGGGACAGAGATACTTACCCCAGCGAGATCCAGAAGATTTATGATGAAGCGGAAACTTATCATGACGGGAAGTGGATAATGTTCGAGCCCGTAGACGCTTCTTTGTTTGACGATTTTATCAGACTGCTAAGCATCAAGAGAAAGCCAAACAGGAAATAAAAATACCGGGAAGCAATGCTTCCCGGTATTTTTTATTGGATTCAACTCAGCCCTGTTTGGCGGCGTGGCCGATCTCCCAGCCGCGACGGAAGGCCTTCTCGTTGAGCGGGTTGAGCTCGGGGCGCTTTGCGCCGAGCTTCTTGAACGCTGTCTGAAGCACGTTCTCCGCGGGCAGGACCTCGGTATAGCCGATGATGGCGCCCGACATGACGAGGTTCAGGACCTTCGGATTGCCCAGCTCGTAGGCAATGGTGCCGGCGTCGACCTTGACGACGTGTACATCGTCGCGGTCAGGCTCGAGCGTAACGACGGAGCTGTTAACGAAGATGGTGCCGCCAGGGACGACGGCGTCCTTGAACTTGGCCATCGAGGGGTCGTTGAGCACGACAAGATAGTCGGCCTTGGACACCTTCGGCGCGCCGACGGGGTCGTCTGAAATGACGACGTAGCAGTTGGCGGTGCCGCCGCGCATCTCGGCGCCGTAGCTCGGGAAGTAGGTGACGTACTTATCGGTGGTCTCGCAGGCGGTGTAGCTCAGCAGCTGGCCCATGACCATGACGCCCTGGCCGCCGAATCCGGCGATGATGAAAGATTTCTCCATGCCTCTACCCCCTTACTTCGCGCGGAATTCGCCGAGCGGGAATTCCTTCATAACAACGTTATGGACGTGATCGAGAGACTCCAGCGGGCTCATGCCCCAGTTGGTCGGGCAGTTGGATACGAACTCCACGAAGGAGAAGCCCTTGCCCTCGAGCTGATACTGGAAGGCCTTCTTCACAGCGGCCTTTGCCTTCTTGGCGTTGGGCACATCGGCGGCGGTCACGCGGGCGATATAGGCCGGGGCCTCGAGCTGGCTGAGTATCTCGCACATGTGCAGAGGCGCGCCGTGCTCGTTGATGTCGCGGCCGTAGGGAGTCGTGGTGGTCTTGACACCGAGCATGGTGGTCGGGGCCATCTGGCCGCCGGTCATGCCGTAGATGCCGTTGTTGACAAAGATAACGGTGAAGTTCTCACCGCGGTTGGCGGCGGACATGGTCTCAGCCAGGCCGATAGCGGCGAGGTCGCCGTCGCCCTGATAGGTGAACACCAGCGTCTCCGGACTGCAGCGCTTGAAGGAGCTGGCAATGGCGCAGGCCCTGCCGTGCGGCGCGGCGACGGTGTCAAAATCGAAATAGGTCACGGCCAGGCCGCAGCAGCCGACGCCCTGCACATAGCAGGCGTTATCGACCATGCCCAGCTCATCGAGCACCTCAGTGACTATCTTGCAGACGCTCGAGTGCATGCAGCCGGGGCAGAAGCCCGTGACGGCGCCCTCGAAAATTCCGGAGGGCCGGGAATATATTTTCTCCATCATTTTATTCTCAAGCCTCCTTATCTGCCGCAGAGGCCGCGGGCGGCCTCAAGTATGGCGCTGCGGTCAAGAATCTCGCCGCCGGAAGACAGTGCGGTAACGATCTTGGTCCTGCCGCGCACGGCGTTTTCAACATCCACAGCGAACTGTGCCGGGATGGCCATCTCCGCGCTGACTATGCCGCGCAGAGCGCTGTAATTGAGCTTGTCATAGGCCTCGTCCGGGAAGGGGTAGACCTTCTTCGGGCGGATAAGACCGGCCTTGATGCCTTCAGCACGAAGGATGCCGACGGCGGACTTGGCGATACGGCCGGTGATGCCGTAGGCGGTGAGAATGACCTCGGCGTCCTCGGTCATGTAGTCCTCATACTCGACCTCGGTGGTCTTCCAGCTCTCGTAGAGCTCGGCGTCGCGGCGGTTCATGTCCTCCTGGCTGATACGGGTATCGAGACCGGGGCCGCACATGACCTTGTGCTGGGGGGCGCCCTTCTTACCGGTGGCAGCCCAGGTCTTGGTTGCACGGATAGCAGCAACTTCCTCGTCGGTCTTGGCCTCGGGCAGCTCGACGGGCTCCATCATGGTGCCGGTAAAGCCGTCCATGAGCAGCAGCACGGGGTTGGAGTACTTGTCCGCGAGGTCGAAGGCCTGCCAGGTCATATCAACAGCCTCCTGAAGGTTGGAGGGAGACAGAACGAGCATCTTAAAGCCGCCGTTGCCGCTGGCCTTGGTGGCCTGGGTGTAGTCCTGCTGGGCGGGCTGGATGGTGCCTATGCCGGGGCCGCCGCGCTGGAAGTTCGCGACGACGACGGGCAGCCTGGCACCGGCCATCCAGGAGATGGCCTCGCTCTTGAGCGAAATGCCGCAGCTGGAGGAGCTGGTCATGCTTCTGACGCCCGCGGCGGCAGCGCCGTAGGCCATATTGGCGGAAGCGACTTCGCTCTCGCCCTGGATGAACACGCCGCCCACCTGGGGCATGCGGCGCGCAAAATACTCGGGAACGTCATTCTGCGGAGTTATGGGATAGCCGGCGAAGAAACGGCAGCCGGCACGCACCGCGGTCTCAGCCACGGCCTCGCAGCCCTTCATGAAGATCTTCTCAGCCATCTCATTTCACCTCCCTGTAAACGGTTATCGCCGCATCCGGACAGATCGTGGCGCACATGGCGCAGCCTATGCAGGCATCCGGATTCACGGGCACGGCATACTGATAGCCCTTGGAGTTTACCGCGTCGGTAGTGCCCAGAACCTTCTGCGGGCAGGTGTTGACGCAGTAGAGGCAGCTCTTGCAGGCTTCGGTATAGATTTCTACTTTGCCTTTGGCCATTTCGTTTACCACTCCTTCGTTTTCTTAAATTCGCTCAAATAATCACGTCCCCGAACCAGCCAACCACTCAGGGACAGTGTTGAGGCGGATCGGAAGCAGCGGCTCCCGGACCTGCCCTGCCAATTCGCTGCAAAGTCCCTCCAGCGCGCAGACGAAGAGCGCCTCCTCGCCGGGGAACAGCCCTTTAAAGCGGCGGAGTCCCTCCATGACATCCTCCGGCCGGGTATCAGGGCCCAGATTGGGGTTTGCGACCAGGCTGAAGCTGCTCAGCCTCGCCGCGCCGAGTACACGGCGCATGGTCGCATCAATGTCCTCCCTCCTGCCGGACCATGGGCGGAACGGGTTCACTATGTAGAGCACGCGCGTATTCGCGCTGTTGAGGAGATGCGAAAACTGCCCTATCATGTGCGAACCGTGCGAACCGCCGCCGATGTCCATGAGCACGGCGGAGGACTCGTCCCTCAGTGTCTCAATGACGCCTGAGGCAACGGTAGGCGCGTCTAGATACTGGGACTGGAAGTGAAAGACCACTCCCTCCCTCTCGAGCTGCGCCTCGCAGTCGCGCGCGCGGAAAAGCGGTTTGGTCTGGTCCATGTCGAAGAAATGCACCCGGCGCTCCCCCTCCCGCGCCATGCGCAGGGCAAGGTTCACCGAGGTCTCCGTCTTGCCGGAGCCGGCTTCGCCGATGAACACGAGGTTTTTCTGTTCGGGTACTTTGAACTCAGCCATACTAAACCGCCATTTCCTAAGATATCTGCCGCACACTGCGGTCCATTGCAAATATTATAAATGCTTTTGTCGCGAAACACCAGACCAAATCGTTACGCTTTAAAGTCTTAAATGCGCCCTCTTATGCAAAAATCCCCGGCAGAGCCGGAGATTTTTGCTGTTTTGTTCTGGATTTCGTCACATGTCAACGCCAGTAGCGTCGATATTGTTCTTTTTGAGGTACTTTTTGCTGATCTTGTGTCCACCAAGGATTATCGCGGGCAAAACTATGATGGGCAGATTCAGGTAGCCCAAAATGGTGTAACCCTTGGAGACGAGGACCATTATGCCGAGCTTGGAGACCAGTGCGCAGGCGATGAGCATGATGCCGACGAATATTGCGTCGCGCAGAGAGCTTTTTTTGCCCTCTTTAGGCTGGTAGTACTTGCTGAAGCGTGCAACGCCCGCGAAAGCGAAACCGACGACCGTGCTGAGGACGGCTATGAACACAATTACTATGTAGACGACGGTCAGCCAGTCATAGCCAAGACGCTGGAGTAGAGAATAGAACGGAAGAGCTTCAGCGGTTATGTCATAGACATTGGTGTAGCTGAAGAGCATCGTGCAGAGTACAATGAGCAGAATGGTGTTGGCCAGGAAGCCGGTGATCGCGGCCTTCTTGGACTCGCGGCGGTCGGGGATGTCCTCGGCAACAGAGGCGATGTTGGCGACGATGGTGGCCTGGAAGCTGCCGTAAATGATGGCGCTCCAGAGTGCGCCGAGCCAGTTGCCGCTGCCCGCGTCGGAGAGGTTCTGGGCCTGGTTGGCGATGGAGCCGGAGAGGTCGCCGTCGCCGTTCACGGCGAGGAGTATCATGATGACGAGCAGGATGCCCACGACGATGAACATCATGTAGGACGAGGCCGCGCGCACAAGCCTGGCGCCATATGCGCAGAGCAGCATTGAGCAGACGATGATTATGCCGACGCCGAGCCAATAGTTAATGCCGAAGTTGCTCTCAAGCAGTGTGGCAACGGCGTTCATGCTGCCGCTGGCTGCTGTGAGTATCGTGACCAGGAACGAGATGTCGAAGAGGATGACGACGTATTTATTGCCGAACAGTTTTTCAACCCAGGATTGATAGTCATAAGCCTTATAGAGGCGGGAAAACTCCATGGAGCAGTAAAGAGCATAACCCAAAAAGCCCATAGCAATGATGGTGACGAAGATGCCGGGCAGACCAAATCGCACATAGTACTGATTCAGCTGAGTGCCGCTGGCAACGCCGGGGCCGAAATGTGTACCCATCCATACTGCGGCCACGCCTATGAATACCGGCAGGCCTTTTTTTGCTTTGCTTTTTTCCATACAAGGTTTCCTCCTAACTGATTTGGTTGGGATGCTTTGCTCCATATCGCGGACACTTTATTACGGTGCATCGCGATGATTGCATACTAAATGTTAAGGGCAAAAATGTCAAGAGTTATTTCACGATTTACCGTGTTATTTTTTTGATTAAGTCTATCAGTGTGTAGAATATTTGCGCCGCGTTTTGTATATTTCTTCTTGAACCTCTTGACAATTTTAGCAGAACGGTTATATTCTTGATTTAGCAATTTACCACGCAAAGGAGGACCACTGATGAAAATAGCCATGATCGGCAGCGGCGCTGCCGGAAGCGTCTTCGCGTCTTACCTCAGGAAAGGCGGAGCCGAGGAGGTATGGTTGGTTGACCCGAACAAGGCACATATGGACAAGGTAGCCAAGGACGGCATGATATTTCGCAATCCTGACGGCGAGTTTCATGTGACAGGATTTAAGACCGCGTATTCGGCCGAGGAGGTCGGCGTGGCAGATATAGTCATTATCATGGTCAAGGCCACCATCACCGAGCTTGCGCTCAAGGGCGCCATGTGCTGCGTCGGCCCGGAGACAGTGGTCGTAACGCTTCAGAACGGCCTTGGAAATGAGGAAGTTGTGAAGAAGCTCATACCCGAAGAGCGCGTCATGTACGGCTGCGGCAATATGGGCACCGAGCTGCCCGAACCTGGTACCTGTGTGGCCAAGCCCTCTGCCGGGACCGAGAACATGTATTTCGGTGCCTGCGTAAAGAACGAGCTGACTGACAAGGTCGGCAAATACCTTGAGGAGAAGTTTGCCGCCGGTGGCCTCCAGCCCCACTTCTACGAGGACGTGAGACCCAAGGTCTGGCGCAAGGCCACCTCCAACAGCGGCTTCAATACCGTATGCGCCGTGCTCCGGCTCAAGATAAAGGAAGTTTACGACGACCCCGAGGGCGTCGCTCTCGTATGGGCCGTCTGGCAGGAAGCCAGCGACGTTGCTGAAGCGCTGGGCATTCCGGGCATATTCGAGTACATGAAGGAGGAGATGCCGAGAATTGTCAAGGGTCTCGGCGACTACTATCCCTCCATGGCTCAGGATGCGCAGGCACACCGTCAGACCGAGGTTGATTCCCTCACCGGCGCTATATCCATGTTTGGCCGCAAGGTCGGCGTACCCACCCCGACCTGTGACATTCTCACCCGGGAAATCAAAGCCATACAGGCAAACTACGAGCGTCAGTATTGATAGTAAGCCATGAATCACCGGCCCGCCGTCAAGCGGCGGGCCGGTCTTTTTGTCAAAGAAAGCGAGCTTGAAATGATAGAAACAGACCCGCACAGTACTTCCCGCGCACAGGCTTTTGCGCTGTGGATGCATGCTCCCATGCCAATGGTGACGCTCTTCAAAACTTTGGACGTAACCAGGCTTGTGAGACTCAGCCGCAGGCGCGGCCTCGGCTTCAATCTGCTCATGTGCTGGTGTATCGGCCGGGCCGCAAAGCGTATCGAGGAGTTTTATCTTCTGCCGGTCGGTGAAAAGCTCATGCGATTCGAACATCTTGCCGTGAATACGGTGGTAGCGCTCGACGGCGGTGGGATAAGCACCTGTGATATTCCCGTTTCGGACAGCCTGAGTGAGTTTGCCCGCGATTATGCCGAGCTCACCTCGCGCGTACGGAAAAGCGGCGAGGAATTCGCGCTTGGTGACGAATATATGGTCATCGGCACCTCCGCCCTCACCTCTACGGAGCTTGACGGCGCGGTGAACATTTACGCAGGCTTTTACAACAATCCCTTTATGATATGGGGCAGGTATCGCGGCGGTGCGCTTCGTGTCAGGCTGCCGGTTTCCTTCCAGTTTCATCACACTCAGATGGACGGCCAGCAGGCCGCGCAGTTTCTGGAGTATCTCCAGCAGGAAATCAGACACGCTGAAATGTGAAAAAGCCCGGGAGCAATAGCTCCCGGGCTTTCCATTCGTTTGCGTCAATCCTGATCCCAGTTGTGCCAGACGTTCTGCACGTCGTCGTTATCCTCGAACATGTCGAGCATCTTCTGCATGCACTTGATATCGCCCTCGTCGGTGAGCTTTATATAGGTCTGCGGGACCATCTCGACCTGGGCCGAGAGCAGCTCATAGCCATGAGAGGTGAGGTACTCCGCGACGGCGGTAACGTCATCGGGCTCGGTGTAAACGGAGAACACGTCGCCGTCGGCTTCCATATCCGCAGCGCCGGCCTCCAGGGCGTCTTCCATGACCTTATCCTCGTCCAGGTCGCCGTCCTCGTTATTCACTACGATAACGCCCTTGCGGTCAAAGCTCCAGGACACGCAGCCTGCAGCGCCCATGTTGCCGTTGTTCTTATCGAAGGCGTGGCGTACGTCGGAGGCGGTGCGGTTGCGGTTATCGCTCATGGCCTCGACTATTATAGCAACGCCACTGGGACCGTAGCCCTCATAGGTGATGGACTCGTAGTTATCCGTGTTGCCGCTGCCGAGCGCCTTTTCGATGGTGCGCTTGATATTATCGTTGGGCATGTTCGCGGCCTTTGCCTTGGTGATGACGGCAGCGAGACGGGAGTTATTGGCGGGATCTCCGCTTCCACCCTCTTTGACTGCGACTATCATCTCTCTGGCGATCTTGGTGAAGGCCTGCGCGCGCTTGGCGTCCTGCGCGCCCTTAGTCTTTTGTATGTTGTGCCACTTGGAATGTCCAGACATCGTAACAACCCCTTGAGCTTTTGTATTCCCATGTATTTTAGCACTCCGCATCAATTCATGCAAGAGAAATATGAAACAGCGCGAGGGCTTGTCGCCTTCGCGCTGTATTTATTACTATTTGTGCCTTGCAGTGGGTATCAGCAGAGTCCGTCCTTCAAGGCTTTCGCCCTCGCCCAGTCCATTTTGAGCGGCAATCAGCCTGGCGGTCGAGCGGTAGCATTTGCCAAGCGCCCACAGGGTATCGCCGGGACCGGCGCGTACAACTGTAATAGAGGGCAGGCATCCGGCGTCCAGCTCCTCCCCGCACACCACGGATGAGATCTGCGGCACCGTTATCTTCTTCACCACCAGCAGCTCGAAGTCAACTAGCAGCCTTACGTCCGCGCCCGTCGCGGATGGTGATGCCGAGCAGTCGGTGCAGCTTGCGCGCACCAGCGCGGCGTATTCATTCTCGCCCAGCTCCGCCGGTGCTTCGGAGGTAAGGCGGCGCGAGACGGAGTAAAACTGTCCGTCAGCCGCGCGGTAGAGGACCGTCACCGTGACTGGGCATTTGAGCGTACCGCCCTCGCAGACAGCAGCGCCGGTCCGGCACATTACCCGGCATATCTCAGCCGCAGGAGGCGTGGCGGGCAGGCTCTCGTGTACCGTGGCGCGCACAGTGCTACGACGCTGCACGCAGCCGAGCTCGGTCTCCTCGCTGCTTATCTCAAGTTCGCGGCTGTTACTGTAACAGTCCGTGACGCAGGTCACGCGCACGCTGTCTGTGCACACCGCCTGTGAGACAATGTGGAACTCGGCCGATATCCCCCTCTCACCGCCGGAAAGAGTAACAGGCTCCACGTATTCGGCCGTGAGCATGCTGTAAATGCTGCAATCCGGGCTGGAAAGGTCGGCGCCGGTGTCTATCATCTGGGAAAACTCAGTCTCAAAGCTCGCGGAAGCCAGCTCGCCCGTCTCTGCTGCTTCATAGAGCACGGTCATGCGCACGGTGCCGCTGAAAACTATCTTGGAGCCGACGGCGCGTACGCTGCCCGTGGCTATGTCCACTCCATGCCAGAGCAGCTCGCCCAGCGCGGGCGCACCAGGAGGCAGACGGTACTCGTCCGACACGACGAAGGTCTTTTCCCGAGCGCTCACCACCGGACTTATCGTCCGGCTGTCGGTGAGGACTTCAACGTTCTCCTCACCCTCGCCCTCGAGACCATCGCAGAAGTTCATTTCCGTCTGCGCGTAGCACTCCACCTGGGCCAGGATAACTGCACGCACCAGGAGCTTGCGCGGGTTTAGCATACGCGCCTCAATACCTGTGAGGCTGAGCATGGCGATGGGAACGCTCTCCTGCGTCACGCCGGGCGCGTCGAGCTCCAGCTCCACCGGCACCACGGCGTTGATACTCAGGGGCTTTCCCCCGCCCTCCGGAGCATAAACCACTGTCGCGGCCACGCCGGCCGAGACAGTGACGCGCCCTTCGTTGACTTCCTTGCTCCTGATTATCACTATTCCGTCGGCGCAGAGTATGCGCTCCACATCCGGCATGGTGTCGGGCACAACGGTCTCGGCCGCCTGCTCGACAGGCATGACATATTCGAACACCTTTTCACAGCAGGCTATGCCGCTGCGCTTCATTGACAGTTCCATTTCCTATCTCCCCCTGCCGTAGTTTCTCTAAAATCTATGCGGCAGGGGCGGCATGTATTACTCCGGCTCGTACTCGCCGCGCAGGCGCAGCAGGAACTTTGAAATGAACGCCGGCAGCTTTATAACAATTATCCTCATACGAACAACCTCCTATCGACACCTGAGCAACCATATCCCACCGCAAATGAGCGCTATCGCCAGCGCAAACCACCAGAACCCCGGCGGCAGCACCAGCGCGAGGATGATCAGCACCCCGGCCAATATGACAAGGCAGCCCAGCTTATTCCCGTTATTCCGCCTGCGGCACATAAAAACACCTCCCGCGCACAGATGCAGCATCACACTGCATTATATGCGGGAGGCGGTGTTCATGTTACTTTTCCCATTCGCGATACTTGGCGGATATCTCGTAGAGCCGCGCATAGCTCTCGTGGCGGCTGGGGTGTATCTTCCCTTCTGCCAGCGCTTCACGCACGGCACAGCCGGGCTCTTTGAGATGGGCGCAGTCGTCAAAGCGGCATTTGCCTATGTAGGGCTCAAACTCGGGGAAGCAGTGCTGCAGCTCCTCCTTCGGTATCGGCGGCAGCTGTTCCATATCGAATGAGGCAAAGCCCGGGGTATCTGCCACATATGCGCCGCCGGCCGGAAATATCTCGACATGCCGTGTAGTATGACGGCCTCGGCCGAGCTTTTCGCTCACATCTCCTGTCTGGAGACCCAAGCCTGGCTCCAGCGCGTTGAGTATGCTGGACTTGCCGACGCCTGAGTTGCCGGAAAAGGCGCAGACCTTTCCGGCTATGCTCTCGCGCAGACGGTCTATGCCCTCGCCTGTCACGGCGCTGGTCTCTATGACGAGGTAGCCGGTCGTGGCATATATGTCCCTGAGTCTGCCCTGCACGCCGGCGTCAGCCTTGTTTATGCAGACTATGACCTCACAGCCCACGTGTTCAGCAAAAGCTGTGACTCGGTCTATGAGGAAGGGATCAGTTACCGGATTGACCTCGGAGGCCACGGCTATGAGGACATCTATGTTTGCCACCGCGGGCCTTATGAAGAAGTTTTTCCGCGGAAGCAGCTTATCCACCCTACCCTTGCCGTTGGCGTCGAGCGATATTTCGACCTTGTCGCCCACCAAAGGGGACGACCCGTCCAGCCGGAAACGGCCGCGTGCTCTGCACTCGACCGTTTCGCTTTCAGTTTTCACATAGTAGAAGCCGCTCAGGGCTTTGATTATAACTCCCTGCATCAGTCTGCAAAGTAGTAGCCGGGACCGTTGCTTTCAGTGGCCGGTGTCTCGCTGGGCGTGGGTTCGGGAGTGGGCGTGGTCTCAGGTCCGAGGGATACCCAAATGAAGATGCGGGTATGCTCCTCAACATCGCTGTAAGCTTCTATGCTCTGCCTGATGACGGTACCCTCGTCGTAGTCGCTGTGGATGTAGGTCGTATCGCCGTAGCTGAGATTGGAGCTCTCGATTCTGGAGATGGCGTCCTTCTCAGTGGAGCCGACGAGGTTCGGCATGGTGACGACCTTGATGGACGGACCGGCGCTGACCGTGAGGAACACGGTCGAGCCTGCGGCGAGCTCTTCGCCCGGCGCCGGGTCGGTGGAGATGACATAGTCCTCCGTCACGGAGTCGGAAGCCTGCGTATCGGCTATCTCGACGATAAAGCCGGCGTTCTGCAGCTCTATCGTGGCCTCCTGATAGTGCTTGTTGGTCACGTCGGGTATGACGGTCTGGCGCACACCGGTGCTGACGGTGAGGCTGACATCAATGCCCTCGGGCACGACCATCATGCTGCGGTCGGCTTCAGGCTCCTGGCTGATGATCTGTCCCTCGGGGACGTCGGGGTCGATGGCGTAGTTGACCTCGAAGTTGAACAGCTTCTTGAATTCGGAGCTGTTCACGATGTCTTCATAGCTCTCGCCCACAAAGTTGGGGATGTTTATCCGCTCGGCAACACTGAATATGTCGCGCAGCCAGTAATTCCACAGAAACACGAAAACGGCTATCAGGAACACCAGCACGCCGCAGGCGCCCGAGAGAATGCTGACCTTCTTGGACCTGCGCCTTCTGCGCGCGTACTTTTCCTTGCTGAGTTCTCCCGCTTTGCCGAGCGGACGAACGTCAGGCGGTATGACGTCGAGTATTTCGATGTCGTCATCCGAACCGCTGCCGATGTTGGCCACGGCCTGCTGCTTTCTGAAATCCTCCAGGTCATGCAGCAGCTCGGACGCACTCTGGTAACGGGCGTTGATGTCTGCGTTCATGGCTTTGAGCGTAATCTCAGCCAGTTCTTCCGGAATGTCCGGGTTGAGCTCCTGGGGCGGAACGGCGTGACCGGTTATGTGCTTAAGCGCGACCTGCTCCGCCGTATCGCCGTCGTAGGGCATTTTGCCGGTGAGCATCTCGTACAGCACGACGCCCAGAGAGTATATGTCACTGCGCGGGTCCGGCTGCTCGCCGCGCGCCTGCTCGGGCGCGATGTAGTGGACGGAGCCGACGGTCTGGTCGCTCTTTTTCTCCTGTGCGGATTCGAGCGCAGCAATGCCGAAATCGGCGACCTTTATAGTGCCGTCCTTGAGTATCATTATGTTCTGGGGTTTTATGTCGCGGTGGACTATGCCCTTCTCGTGCGCGTGCTCTAGGGCCTTGGATATCTGGACGCCAAAATGCAGGGCCTCCTTCCAGCCAAGGGCGCCCTTTTTCTTCATGTACTGCATGAGGGTCACGCCCTCGATGAGCTCCATGACGATGTATTCCACGTCATCGCTGTGACTGACGTCATAGACGGAGACTATGTTCGGGTGCGAGAGCATGGCGACAGCCTGCGCCTCGGTCTGAAAGCGCTGGCGAAACTCCTCGTCATTGGCAAGCTCGTCGCGCAGAATCTTGACCGCGACATAACGGTTGAGACGATGGCACATCGCCTTATACACCACCGCCATGCCTCCGGTACCTATTACCTCGAGTATCTCATATCTGTCGTCGAGCATTGTGCCCAGATATTTGTCCATGTTGGTATCCATCGCTGCCTCCAAAATATGCGGGTTATTTGGAAATGATAACGATCGTGACATTGTCCGTCGCTCCGCGCTCGAGCGCCTCATCCATCAGCGCTCGGCCGAGCGAGAGCGGATCGGTGTTCTCCTTGGAAAGCTCGAAGATCTCGCGATCCTCCAGCATGTTAGTCAGCCCGTCGGAGCAAAGCAGCAGCATATCGCCGCGCGAGAGCCTGGGCTTGAAAATATCACAGGGTACGTTCTCATCCACGCCGAGGGCGCGGGTGATGACGTTCCGCCGCGGGTGGGTGCGGGCCTCCTCGGGCGTTATCTCGCCTCGGTCCACCATGTCCTGAACAAGGGAATGGTCCCGTGTTATCTGCATGATCTTCCGGCGGGTTATTCGATAGGCACGGCTGTCGCCCACGTTCAGTACATAGATATCGTCGCCAAGCGCGACGGCGGAAACCATGGTGGTTCCCATGCCCGTGTAGTCCGTGTCAAAGCAGGAATAGCCGTAGATCATGTGGTTTGCGAGATGACAGGCCTGTATCATCATGGCCTTCACATCCGGCTTTTTCTGCCTAGTTATCTTCATCTTCTGACTTATCTCGCCGACATAGGTCTTGGCGGCGAGGTCGCTGGCGATGTTGCCTGCCTTCTCTCCGCCCATGCCGTCGCAAAGCACGGCAACGAGGCAGTCCCGCTCATCGATGCGTTCGATAAGAAAGCTGTCCTGATTGTCGCGCCTGACTTTTCCCCTGTCAGTGATGCCAAAGCTCTTCATCTAAGCTCCGTCCCCCGGATTTCGTCCGTCCCCCGGTTTATCATATTCCGGCTGCTTTCTTCCTCAACTGGCCGCAGGAGGCATCTATATCGCCTCCGAGCTTTCTGCGCACGGTAACATTTACTCCCGCGCGCTCTAGCTCCGCCTTGAACTCCGCAAGCCGCTCCGGCGTGCTGGGTTCAAAGGAACGCTCGTCAACGTGGTTGAGCGGAATCAGGTTCACGTGCGCGCTGACGCGCCGCGCGTGCTCCGCAAGCAGCTGCGCCTGACGCGGTGTGTCGTTCACGTCGCGTATCATGGCGTATTCAAAGGATATCCGTCTGCCGGTCTTTTTAAAATACCGCTCGCAGGCATCCATCAGCTCCGCCACTCCCCTGCCGCGGTTTGCCGGCATAATACGCGAGCGCGTCTCGTCGTCCGGCGCGTGCAGGGAAACGGATAAAGTTAATTGTAAATTAAGTTCGGCCAGTTTGTCAAACTTTTCTGTCAGGCCGCAGGTGGAAAGTGAAATATGACGCATCCCGATGTTCATTCCATCGGGGTGATTCACCAGTTTGAGGAACTTCATGACGTTGTCGAAGTTGTCCAGCGGCTCTCCAATGCCCATTAGCACTATGTTCGAGATGGGCAGGCCGGATTCCTTCTGCGAGAACATGACCTCGTCGAGCATCTCCGAGGGCTCAAGGCCCCTTATGAGGCCGCCGATGGTGGAGGCACAGAAGGCACAGCCCTGGCGGCAGCCCACCTGCGTGGAGATACACACGGTGTTGCCGTGGTGATAGCGCATGACAACGGTCTCCACAGCGTTGCCGTCCGCAAGACCCCAGAGGTATTTGATCGTTCCATCCTCAGCTGAGACCTGCTTGCGCATCACCGTAGGCGGCGTGAGGAAAAAGCGCTCCGCAAGCTTGGCGCGCAGCTGCTTTGAGAGATTCGTCATCTCGTCAAAGCTCTCTGCTCCGCGTCCAAGCCAGGTGAATATCTGCTTTGCCCGGTAACCCGGCTCCCCCATTTCGGCAAGCGCCGCGGCAAGCTCATCAGGCAGCAGGGCCTTTATATCTATCTTACCATCCTGCATACGAAAAAACCGTCCGAATCATCGATATCAGGCCAAAGAGTGCGCATTTCCTGCACCTCAAAGCCGCTGTTTTCACTCAAAAAGGCCGCGATTACGTCCTCATTCTCACATTTTCTCAGGGTACAGGTGGAGTACAGCAGTGTACCGCCCGGCTTAACGCATTCCGCGAGTCCGCGGAGGATATCAAGCTGTATACCCGGAAGCGCCTCCAAATCCGACTCCGACTTGAACCTTATCTCCGGCTTCTTCGCGATCACGCCCAGCCCTGAGCAGGGCGCGTCCGCTATTACGACGTCCGCTGCCCCGATAAGTTCCTCCGCGGGCCGTCGCGCGTCCATCCGGCGCGTTTCTATGCAGTTCAGCCCGAGGCGTGACGCGCCATCGGATATGCGGCGCAGCTTCTTCTCCTGCACGTCGCAGGAGATTATGCGACCTGCGCCGTTCATCTGTATCGCCGCGCCGAAGCTCTTGCCTCCAGGCGCTGCGCAGGCATCCAGGACCGTCATGCCCGGCTTGACGCCGGATTCTCTGACAGCGAGCCTCGCTGCACCGTCCTGGACATAGAAAAGGCCCTCACTGTAACCCGGCAGCAGGTCTGCCCTGCCCGCGCCGCGGAGCCTGAGCTCCCCCGGCGAAGCGCCTGCCACAGGTTCAAATCCGGCGGCACGCAGCATGTCTGCGAGCTCCTCCGCCGTGGTGCGGAGTGTGTTTGTCTGAAGCGTCAGCGGGGGCTCGGCGTTGTTGCGCTCCAATACCGAACGCGCGCCATCATAGCCCCGTCGCTCAATGAGCTCACGCACCTGCCAGAGTGCATGGCTGTATCTCGTGGAGAGGTACTCGGCTGTGCCCTCGCCGGTTATCTCAGGCAGGGCGTCCCTGTTCTCTGAAACCCGGCGCAAAACCGAATTTACAAGCCCGCTCGCCCGCTTGCATCCACTCTTGGCGCAGAGTTTTACACCTTCGTTGACCGCCGCAGAGGGCGGGACGCGGTCCATAAACAGCAGCTGCGCCGCTGAGATACGGAGTATATCCAGCACTGCGGGTTCAAGGCGCTTTGTGGGTGTATTGGACCATAAATTGAGGTAATAGTCTATAAAATAGAGGTTTTGCAGCGTTTCCCGCACTATTCTCGTGCAGAATGCGGCTTCTCTCGGTTCCAGCGCGGACTGCGTTATCACTCCGTCCACTGCGTCCGAGGAGAAGTCGCCTGCGCGCCTCATGCGGCGCATGGCCTCAAGCGCGGCCTCCCGGCCGTTTGCGGCTCTCATTCCACCTTCACCGGGTGTCCGAGCAGCCAGGCGGATGCCTCCATGCGGCGTTTGCCAGGGGCCTGGAGCTCCGTCACCATTACGGTACGTCCACCGCCGCAGGCTATCTCCAGCCCGGCCTTGCCGGCGGAAACCACACTGCCCGGGGCCTTATCAGTCCTGGTTTCGGTATATTCGGCCTTGTAGACTTTGAGCGTGTCGCCGCCGACGGTCATCGTAGCGACGGGCCAGGGATTGAGGCCGCAGATATGCTTTATGACCTCTCGCGGGCTGCGCGTCCAGTCTATGGGGCAGATGCTCTTGTCCAGCTGCTTCACATAGCTCGCCTTCTCGTGCTCCTGCGGGGTACGCGGAGCCGTACCGGCTTCGATATCATGCAGGGTTCTGACAAGCAGCTTTGCGCCCATGTCCGCAAGGCGGTCGAAGAGCTCGCCTGCCGTCTCATATTCGCCTATCGGCGTCTCCTCAGTGTATATGACGTCGCCCGCGTCCATGTCGTGAGCGAGATACATCGTGCTGACGCCGCTCACCTCATCGCCGTTGAGCACCGCCCACTGTATGGGGGCGGCGCCGCGGTATTTGGGCAGCAGCGAGCCGTGCACGTTCACGCTGCCGAGGCGCGGGATGGCCAGCACCTCGTCGGGCAGTATCTTACCATAGGCCACAACAGCCAGCACATCCGGCTTGAGACTGCGCAGAGTCTCGGCTGCCTCGGGTGTGCGCATACTTGCGGGCTGGTATACTTCAAGCCCGCGCTCAATCGCCAGGGCCTTTACTGGAGAGAATGCGTTCTTCATTCCCCGGTCACGGGGCTTGTCCGGCTGGGTGAAAACCGCCGCGACCTCAAAACCCGCGTCCAGCAGAGCCTGGAGTGAAGCCGAGGCGAAGTCCGGCGTTCCCATGAAAACTACGCGGAGGCTCATTCGACCTCGTCCTCCCCGTCCTCATCTTCCATCCAGCTTCCGGTCTCGAGCTCCTCATCCGTCAGCATCCGCTCAGCGCGGGAGGTGAAGACAACGCCATCGAGATGGTCGATCTCGTGGCAGAAGCATCTGGCAGTCAGCCCCGTGCCCTTGGCTTCGAAGGGATTTCCGTCCCTGTCCTGGGCCCTCACGGTAACCTCCATGGGCCGCTCTACAAGGCCGTACCTGCCAGGCACGGATAGGCAGCCCTCCGGGCCGCACTGCTCGCCGGAGCTCTCAACGATTTCCGGGTTTATGAGCTCAATAACATAGGGCTGCTCGCCCTCGGGGACGTTGGTCTCAAGCACGATCACTGCTCGGCGCAGCACGCCCACCTGCGGTGCGGCAAGGCCGACACCGTCCGCCTGCATAAGCGTATCGCGCATGTCGTCAAGCAGGGTGTGGAGCCTGTCATCAAAGCTGGTGACCTCGCGGCAGCGCTTATAGAGCGCTTTGTCCTCGCTGGTAAGTATCTTTCTGAGAGCCATTGGTATCCTCCTAATCCGAGGGATTCGTGTCCGCGTATACCGACACGCCCCGAAACTGTTTATCTGTTGAGTAGCGCGAAACGATGTCGGCGACCAGCCGGCGCAGTCCCCTGCCCGGCGGGGCGCAAAGCGTCACGCGGTAGCGGTAATTGTTGTTCACCCTCAGCACCGAGAGCGGGGCCGGTCCAAGCACGCGGACACCGGTTTCGAACCGTGTAGCAGCAGCCAATTCGTCTCGTGCCTTTGCCGCGCAGCCCAGCACGAGCGACTCTTCAGCGCCAGACATGGTGACGCATAGCAATTCTGTGAACGGAGGCAGGGCCTGAAGGCGGCGGAGCTCTATCTCTGCGTGGTAAAAGCTCTCATAGTCCTGTCTCGCTGCCTGACGTATCGTCTCATTCTCAGGCGTAAAGGTCTGAATTACGGCGCGTCCGGGTTTTTCAAAGCGTCCCGAGCGGCCGACGACCTGGGTTATAAGCGAAAAGGTGCGTTCCGTTGCCCGGTAGTCGCCTGCGTAGAGACTCTGATCGGCGGAGATAACGCCGACCAGGGTAACGTTCTCAAAGTTCAAGCCCTTTGTGACCATCTGCGTGCCGACCATGATGGGAATGCGCTCAGAGCCGAAACGCTCGAGCAGTACGTCGTGCCCGCCTGCGGGAGCAACGGTGTCGGTATCCATTCGCAGGACGCCAACGCCCGGAAAGAGCTCGTGCAGCTCCTCCTCAAGCTTCTGCGTACCTGTGCCGACATATTTGAGAGTTCCGCCGCACTCCGGACAGTGCTCGTCGAGCCGCTGCGTGTGTCCGCAGTGGTGGCACATAAGGCGTCGGCTGAAGCTGTGATAGGTCAGGCTTACGCTGCAGTTGGGGCAGCTATATGTGAAGCCGCAGTCAACGCAGGTTATCAGCTTGTTTGCGCCTCGACGGTTGAGAAAGAGTATGCTCTGCTCTCCGCGCTCGAGGTTTTCCGATATCTCGGAGCGGAGCCTTTCGCTGATGCTGCCGCCGTTGCCGTGGCGGAGTTCGCGCTTCATGTCAACTATCTCGACACTGGGCATGGCGCGTTCATTAAAGCGCCTGGGCAGCGCAAAATATGCATAGCTCCCCTGCTCCGCTCGCCAGCGGCTCTCGACGTCCGGGGTGGCCGAGCCGAGCAGCAGCAGCGCGTTATCCTGCGCGCATCGGAATTTTGCCACGTCGCGCGCGTGATAGCGAGGGGCGTTCTCGGACTTGTAGCTGTCCTCCTGCTCCTCGTCGATTATTATTATTCCGAGGTTCTCAGCCGGGGCAAAGATAGCGCTGCGCGTTCCGATGACGACGCCGGCTTCGCCGTTTTTGATGCGCCGCCACTCGTCGAGGCGCTCGCCCGCCGAAAGGCTGGAGTGTAAAACAGCAATATCGTCGCCAAAGTGTGAGGAGAAGGTGCGCAGCATCTGCGGTGTAAGTGCTATCTCGGGGACAAGCATTATCGCCGTTTTGCCGCGATTTCGCATTTCTGCGATAAGTCGGATGTAAATCGTGGTCTTGCCGCTGCCTGTGACGCCGAAGAGCAGCGCACCCGCGGCCTTTTTACCATCGGCAAGCTTCAATATACCGTTAAAAGCCGCCGACTGTTCCGTATTGAGCACAGGCAAAGGTGCCCTATCTCCGACCGGGGTCTCAGGGCGTCGGTACACCGGCACGTCCTCGAGGCTTATGAAGCCTGCGTCGCGCAGGGCGCGCACAGATTGCAGTGAGGCGCCGGTGAACTCGCGAAGGTCAGGCAGGGCCGCACGGCCTATGGCGCAGAGCGTACGAAGCAGCTCAGACTGCTGCGGGGCGCGTCTGCGTTTCTGCTCCGCAGCGGCCGCGGCCTCCTCCGTCGGAACGGCAAGAGCGGCCATGGTAACGTATTTGTCGCTGACGCGGCGCTTTCCGTCCTTGAACCAAAGCCCCGCGGGAAGCATCGCCTTTACTGCCTCGTATACCGTGCAGAAAAAGCGATCATGCATCCAAAGCGCGAGCTTGATCTGAGCGCTCGTCAGTATAGGCGTCTCATCGAGCACGGCGGAAATCGGCTTGAGCTTTTCGTAGGCGCTCACGGACGCCAGTGCGAGAACTATGCCCTCTGTACGCCTGTTTGCCCTTGTGAATGGCACCTCCACGCGTACGCCTGGACGTACATGCTCCGCAAGCTCGAACGGTATGGCATAATCAAAGGGTTTGTCCAGCCGGAATGGTATGCCGGACACGGCTATCTTTGCTATTGTGACGTCCGGCATGCTACTCCTCCCAAAAGAGGCCAGGCGGGGCATTGCCCCGCCTCAGCCTTTTTACTCTTCTGTTTCCTCGGTTTCCGCCTCAGCAGCGGCCTCAGGCTCCGCCTCGTCCTCGGAGTCACCCATGCTCGTTATTGTGAGCTTTCCGGTGTAGACCTCGTCTATCGCCGTGGAAATGGGCTTTCTGTCAAGGCTCTCGCCTTCCTCCTCCGCCTTCTGGGAAATGTCCCTGGCTCGGCGGGCAACGAGATTTACAAGAAGATAACGGCTGCCGACCTTGTCGACAAGCTCGGACATGGGGGGATAGAGCATCATGATATAAGCACCTCTGTAACAAGTTTTATTCTGTCCGCCGTTCTGCACTTTTCGGCGGTTAGTATGGAGTCAAGTTCTTTTGCGGCGCGGTCCGGGTCATCGTTTACTACGATGTAACCGTATTTTCCGGCCTCTGCGCACTCACGCTTGGCCTGAAGCAAACGCTCGCGTATCTTCTCATCGGAGTCGGTGTTCCTGTGCCGAAGCCTGCGCTCCAGCTCTTCGCCCGAGGGCGGCAATATGAACACCGTCACCGCGTCCGGGCAGTTGCGCTGCACCTGCGCCGCGCCCTGGACCTCGATATCGAGCACCACGCTTTTGCCCTCCAGCAGACGGCTCTCTACATATCCGCGCGGCGTACCGTAGCGGTTGCCGACGTACTCTGCATGCTCCAGCAGGAAGCCGCCTTCGGCCAGCTCCTGAAAACGCTGCGGCGTCACAAAGAAGTAATCCTTGCCCTCTTCCTCGTTCGGACGAGCCTGACGCGTAGTCACCGAAACTGAGAAGCAGACGTCGTCGCGCATATCCATCAGCTTGCCGATGACAGTGCTCTTGCCCGCGCCCGAGGGCCCGGATATCACAAGGAGCTTGCCCTTTTCCTCGTTATTCATCCTCATCCCCGCTTTCCTGCACGATCGGACTGCCCGCACGGGCGGCCACGGTCTCCGGTGCCAGTGCGGACAGGAACAGATAGCCTCCGTCCGTTACCAGCACCGATTTTGTCTTACGGCCGTAACTCGCATCCACAAGCAATCCGCGCTCGCGCGTGTCCTGTATCATACGCTTTATAGGCGCGGAATCCGGCGAGAGGACCGATATCAGCCGCTCTGCCGCTATGAGACTGCCAAAGCCTATGTTTATCAGCTTCATGCGCTCACTCCACGTTCTGTATCTGCTCGCGTATTTTTTCTATCTCGGCCTTGAGGTCGACAACGACGTGCGCGATATCCGCGTTCTGGCACTTGGAGCCTATCGTGTTTGCCTCGCGGTTGAGCTCCTGAATGAGGAAATCCATCTTCCGACCAGCGGGCGAATCGCCTTCGGCCAGGCCGCGCAGCTGCGAGACGTGGCTGCGGAGACGCACCGTCTCCTCGTCCACGGCAACCTTGTCCGCAAAGATGGCGGCTTCGGTCAGGATGCGGCTCTCGTCAATGTTGGCAGAGCCGAGTACCTCCTGGAGCTTCTGCTCCAGCCGCGCACGATACTCTGCCACCGTCTTAGGCGACTCTGCCTCAACGATGCCGGTGAGGCGGGATATCTCGTCCAATCTGGATACGACGTCGTCACGGAGCTTCTCGCCCTCGCGCAGACGCATGGCGTCGTATTCCGTGAGCGCTGTCTCAAGTATGGCGCCGATACCCTCAGCAAGAGCGCTGTTATCCAGTTCACGCCGGTCTGTGCTCAGCACCTCGGGCAGGCGGCAGATGGACATGAGCGTCATGTCGTTTTCAAGGCCATACTTCTCGCTTACCGCGCCGAGCGCGTCAATATATCCGCGCAGCAGCGGCTCATTTACGCGTACGACCATGTCGTCTGAGGCGGAAGCGTCCACAGAGACGAAGACGTCTACCTTGCCGCGCGAAATGTGGCGTCCGACAGCGGCCTTTATCAGCTCCTCTGCAAAGAGAAAGCTGCGCGGGAGCTTGGCCGACACGTCGAGATAGCGGTTATTAACACTCTTGAGCTCGATGCTGATGGAAAGGCCCTCGACGGTGCCCTTGGCGCCGCCGTAGCCGGTCATGCTTTTTATCATACGCTCTCAGCCCCGCATCCGATGATATTTGTTATTTCATAGGTTATGGGATTCTTTTTGTGACTGCGGCCAACCAGGGCGATGACCACAAAGCCCACGGCGAAGAAGCCAAAGCTCATGAGCATCGAATAGCCCTCGCTCATTTTAAGCGCCGCAGCTATCGCGTAGCCGATGAAGAACAGCACAAAGGGCACGATATAGACGAGCACCGCCGCGCTCAGTACGCGGGAGGTCTGGGTTTCGATCTCCACCCTGTCGCCCACCTGTGCTCCTATGTTGTTTTTGGCCTCTACACGGATCTTGGAGGCGTAGTGGCAGACTTCGCAGCTGCCGCAGTCGTCTCCGCAGGCTGTGCCGCGGAGCACCTCCACCTCCGCCATGTCCGGGCCGGTCAGTTTTTTGATTATAGCATACTGGGTCAAGTGCCCGCCTCCTAACGTCTTATGCGTATTGCTATCATATACTCGCCCACGGCGCCGGCATTTGTAAAGCTGTCGAGCTCAACCTTGACCGGCACATACATGATGCCTGTCTGGGTAACCTCGGAGAGGTCGGCAACCGCTCGCAGGTTGGACGACTGTATCTGGTCGAGCACGTCCTGCGCTCCGCGCACCTTGACTTCGAGGTTCTGGGTTATTATCTCCTCGACGTAATATCCGTCAGGCAGTCCGGTGTAGTTGAAGTTGGTCACCGTGAACTGCTTTGTGGAAACCCCTTGTATCTCGATCGTCACTTCGGCCTTTGTGACACCGGACACGTTCTCAACGCCGTTTTGCAGCGGTATGGCGTAGGTGTCCTGCAGCGTGAGAGCAAAGTCGGTGAGGTCTATGGTGGCAATATCGATGCGGTTTATGCCGCTGACGACTGAGGTGTCGCCGGAGATGGTGATGGTGGAGGGCTCTATCTCAATGGAGGTGTTTTCCTCTGTTGCGCCAGCGCCGTAGATGCACTGGACGTAGAGCGAGACTTCCTTCATCATGCTTATCGGGATGGTAACGTTTATGGTGCTGACGTCGAACTCGAAGCCATCGCTGGAAAGCTCGTTGCCGCTCTTGTCCATGAGGACGAAGGGCACATCCGCTGTGCGAGTCATGGTGAGCTCGTCCCCACCTATTTCAGCGTAGACGTGGTCAATCTGCTCGAGCTCAGACTCGGGGCCGCTGATGGTAATGGTCTTAGGCTCATACTCCACCTCGCCGGCTATATATCCCTCGGCGGTACTGCCCTTGAACTGGACCTCGACTGGGACCTGCTTAGTGGACATGCGCGTGACATTGAAGCTGATGACGCTCGGATTGCTGCTAACGATGCTCACGGCATCCGCGTCCACGCCATCAGGATAGGTCAGCGTGTAGTACTGGGTTATCGTGCCCGTCTGGCTTATGAGCGAAACGTCGATAGTAGCCTTGATATCTGAAGCGGACAGAGAGCCGATGTTACGGCGAGTGCCGCTTATTTTTACGGAAACTGTCTCCGTGCTAATATTGTTGATGACATAGCCGCGCGAAGCCTGAAGCGTGTCCTCGCCGGTAAACACGACCTCGACGTTGTTGAAAGACAGCTCAATCGGCTCCTCTTGCGTGCCGGTTACATAGACCCAAATGAAGAGCGCGGCCAGCAGAGAAACGACGGCCCAGAAGATCTTGTTTTCGAACAGCTTGCTTTTTTTCTTCTCAGTCATTTTTCTTCACCTTGAGGGACTTGAGCGAGGCGAGGAGCCCGGGGATACCGCGCTTCTGCTCATTGTCGGACTCGGGCAGCAGCTCTGTCCTGAGTATCTTCTCCAGCATGTCCGGCGTCAGATGGCGCTTGAGCATGCCGTCCATGGCGACGGAAATGGCTCCGGTCTCCTCAGAGACGATGACGACCACGGCGTCCGAGTGCTCGCTCATACCTATGCCCGCGCGGTGTCTCATGCCCAGATCACTACTCAGGCTGGCGTTCTGCGAGAGCGGAAGCATACAGCCCGCCGCGGCGAGACGTCCCTCCCGCACAATAGCGGCACCGTCATGCAGCGGAGCTTTTACGAAAAAGATATTGCGCAGCAGCTCACTGGTGACGTCGGCGTTGACGATTGTGCCGGTGGCCATCTGCTCATTGAGGCTTATCGTGCGTTCAAAGACGATAAGCGCGCCGGTACGCGACTCCGACATGGAGGCGCAGGCCAGAACGGTCTGATTCACCACTGACTCGAAGGTCAGCGGCGCCGAACTCCCGCCGAAGAAATACATGAATCTGCCGCTGCCCATGCGCTCAAGCAGGCGGCGCAGTTCCGGCTGGAATATGATGACCAGCGCAATAAAGCCGAGCTCCACTGTCGTCTTCAGCAGGGAGTTTATCATCCTGAATTTGAAAAGGTCAGACAGCCAGAGAGCAAGCAGGATGAAAACTATGCCGCGGGCCAAACGCGTTGTATTTGTGCGGCGAATTAGCCCTATTGCGACGTATATGAGCACGGCGACGAGGATGATATCGATGATATCAGAGACCTGCGCGGTCTTCATATAGTTTATGGCATTGGATATAATTCCCTTGATATTTTCCATAAGCCTGTCCTCATCGTTTCGTGGCGCGCGCCCTCGGTAAGACCGGGGCGCGGCAATTTGTCATAGTATTATATAATAATCGGCTGGAAATAGCAACAACATTTACGCATATGACAGCGATTTCACAGCCGCTTTCAGCTGCTGCGCGGCTGCGTCTATTTCCCTGGGCGTGTTAAAGGGCGAAAAGCTCAGTCTCACGGTTCCCGTATCCAGTGTCCCAGCTGTTTCGTGCGCCAGTGGAGCGCAGTGAAGTCCCGCCCGGACGCACACTCCCCTTCTGCCAAGCTCTGCGCCCAGCTCTTCGCAGCCTATGCTCTCGTGCCTGATTGAAAGCACACCGGCCTGTGAGCCGCTCTCTGAGGCTTCAAACACCTCAAGCCCTGGCGCCCCCTCGAGCTGCCGGGCCATGCGGCGCATAAGGCTTTGCTCGTGTGCGCCTATGTTGTCGGCGCCGTGGGCGCGGACGTATTCCGCACCGGCCATAAGTCCTGCGATGCCGGGGATGTTGTGCGTGCCTGCTTCCAGCCGGTCGGGCAGGAACTCGGGCATGGTCTGTCTGCGGCTCTCTGAGCCTGTGCCGCCTGCCATCAGCGGCCGGCCGCTCTCGCGGCACAACAGCACGCCCGTTCCCTGGGGCCCCATCAGTCCCTTGTGCCCCGGCATACATATAAACTCGGCACCGAGTTCGGCCATATCGACCTCGATGAGCCCGGCGGACTGCGAGGCGTCCACTATGAGCGGCACGCCCGCCTTTCGGCAGAGCGCGGCGATTTCGTATATTGGCAGCACAAAACCAAACACATTTGAGACGTGGGTACACACCACGGCCTTTGCACCCGGTATCTTCTCCCTGAACGCATCCACGGTCGCTTCTCTGTTAAAAAGCGGAGAAGCCGCTACGTCTATATCAGCGCCAATAAGGTGCAGCGGCCGCGTCACGGCGTTGTGCTCCCAGCCGGAGACGACAACACGGTCATCGCTTGAGACAAGGCTTGATATCGCAATGTTCAGCGCATGCGTGGCGTTCATGGTGAACACCACGTTCTCCGGCCCCGGAGCCGAAAAGAGCTCAGCAAGCAGTGCCCGGCAGTCATAAGCCGTCTCCGCTGCGAGCAGGGCAGGCCTGTGTCCGCCCCGCCCCGGGCTTGCCATGGTACGCATGGCGTTTTGCACGGCCATATGCACGGTGCGCGGCTTCAACAGGCTTGTGGCGGCACTGTCGAGGTAGATCATGGCTGCACCTCCGTGTACTTGCCGTCTTCTTCTATAAAGACCTTGCCGTAGCCCACGCCTGTGCGCTGCAAAATGGTAAGCGCCTGCTTATACTTCGGCTCGGCCACCCGCACGCACCACGCGCAGCCAGATTTGGAGAGGCCCTGAGGCGCACGGGAGAAGGGCGCGGTTATCCCCGCGCGCTCCAGCGTTCTCGAAGCCCGCTGCGCATAGGTCTGCGAGCGGCACATGATGATATATCGCATAAAAAGATCCTCCCGCATGTGGATGAAGGCGCTGGGCCTTCAACTCATTCTATGCGGGCAGGACCCTTTTGACATCAACACTCTATCAGCGCCACAGCCTGCGCGGCTATTCCAAGGCCCTCCCCGGTGAAGCCGAGGCGTTCCTCAGTTGTGGCCTTAACGCTCACGCATGAGACGTCCACTCCAGCCGCAGCGGCGATGTTCCGGCGCATGGTGTCTATGTGCGGCGCGAGCTTCGGAGCCTGTGCAATGACTGTGGCGTCTATGTTGCCCGGCTCAAATCCGGACGCGCGCAGCCTCAAGCAAACCTCACGCAGTAGCGCCAGGCTGTCCGCCCCCTCGTAGCGCGGGTCGGTGTCCGGAAAGAGCTTGCCTATGTCGCCCATAGCAGCCGCGCCGAGCAGCGCGTCCATAATGGCGTGGACGAGCACGTCTGCGTCCGAATGCCCCAGCAAGCCCTTTTCGTACGGTATATCGACTCCGCCAAGGATAAGCTTTCGCCCCTCGACGAGCCTGTGCACATCATATCCCTGTCCAATTCTCACAGGAACTCACCCCTTGCGTCTATTATTGCCGCTGCGGCATAGATATCTGCCGGCGTCGTGAGCTTCAGGTTTTCCTCCGAGCCCTCGACAAGGAAAACTTCAGCATCCAGCAGCATGACGGCGGCACAATCATCTGTGAGCGAGATGCCAAGCCTCGCCGCCTCGCCAAGCGCCTGACGGATGAGCTCCGCGCGAAACACCTGCGGCGTCTGCATGAGATAGAGCTCATCACGTTCCAGGGTCCTGAGCACCCTGCCGCCACGGGCCTGCCGGACTGTGTCCTTCACGTGTATTGCCGGAGCCGCCGCACCGCGCTCAGCAGCGGCGGTGACCGCGCGCTCGATTATCTCCTCTGTGACCAGCGGCCGGGCCGCGTCGTGGATGGCAATGAGCTCCGCGCGTTCTGAACACTCCTGAACGCCCGCCCAGGCGGAGGCAGTACGATTCGCGCCACCCTCGGTAACACATTTGAGCTTTTTTATCCCCCGCTCACGCGCAAGGGCTGCAATCGTGGGAATCTTCTCGCTCTGAGTGACTACGACTATCTCGTCGATGCAGCCGCTCCTGTCCAGGGCGGCAAGCGTACGTTCTATGACTGTGCAGCCGCCCAGCTGCATCATCAGCTTGTCCACGCCCATGCGTGTGCCGCTGCCCGCGGCGACGACGACTGCCGAGCAAAACGGCCTTGCGGCCTCAGATTGCTTTTTTCTAAACATATGTACCTCTTATAGACATGGTTATGGGGCGGACTGCGCCGCCCCATTTGGATTCATGAGCAGACGAGCGCGCTGTTGAGCCGCTCTTCCACTTCCTCGTAGCTGGCGCTCTCAGAGAGGACTATCTCGGATATGAGGATCTGCTTTGCCGAGTGCAGCATCTTCCGCTCACCCGTGGACAGGCCCCTTTCTTTATCCCTCTGCATAAGCCCTTTTACGACTGCGGCAACCTCCAGAAGGTTCCCGCTTTTTATCTTGAGCATATTCTCCCGATACCGCTTGTTCCAGTTCTGCGTCATCTCAATCTCGATGCCGGGGATGGAGCAGAGTATCTTCTCAGCCTCCGCGGCGTCCACAATGGGCCTGACGCCTATCTCCGCGCTTGTGTCTACCGGTATCATTACGAGCATGTCTCCTACCGGCAGTTTAAGGACATAATAGTCCCGCTCCTTACCGTTGATTTTTCTGCTTACAACGCTGTCGATCACGCCTGCGCCGTGCATGGGGTGCGCAATCCTGTCGCCCACGCGGAATGTCATTTTAGCCTCCGTTTCCCATTTGGCCCATATCTTACTATTCTATTGTAATTATACTCTTTCAGTTACATTTTAGCAAGGAAAATACGCACATTTCGCACAAACTATATAAAAAAGCGTCCGCCGCAGTTGCGGCGGACGCTGGTTTTACATTTTTCGGCTTATTCCTCGGCGCCGGAGACGTCCTCGGGTATGTTGCCGGTGGCTTCGCCAGTCTCAGAGACCTCATAGACCAGAGCATCCTCCTCGGGAACGACGGGAGCCTCGGGCTCAGCGCGGCGCGGAGCCGGTTCCGGCTCGCTCAGCGCACGGATGGACAGGGAGATCTTCTGCTTGTCATTGTCAATGGCAGTGACCTTGACGTCGACAACGTCGCCCACACTCAGAACCTCATCGGGCTTGCCGATGCGGCGATTGGCGATCTGGCTGATGTGGATGAGTCCGTCCACACCGGGCATGACCTCAGCGAACGCGCCGAAGGGCATGAGCTTGACCACCTTGACCTTGGCGATGTCACCAACGCTGTAGGTGTTGACAAACTTGGTCCAGGGGTTGTCCTCGGCCTTCTTGTAGCCCAGGGAGATGCGCTTGGCTTCCTTATCGAAGCCGATGACATAGACCTCAAGCTCGTCGCCAACAGAGACGACCTCAGCCGGGTTCTTGATACGGCTCCAGGAGAGCTCGGAGACGTGGACCATGCCGTCGATGCCGCCGATGTCGACGAAGGCGCCGTAGCTGGTGAGGCTCTTAACGACACCGTTGTAGACCTTGCCGATCTCGATCTCATTCCAAACGGCCTCGGCCTTCTCGCGGCGCTCGCGCTGCAGCACGGCACGGATGGAACCGACCACGCGCCTGCGGCCACGGTTGACCTCGGTGATCTTGAGGCGGACCTTCTGCTTGACCAGCTGAGTCATCGGGGTGTCCTTCGGCAGACCGGACTGGGAAGCGGGAACGAACACGCGGATGCCCTTGACGGAAACAACCACGCCGCCCTTGTTTTCCTCGGTAACAGTGCCCTCGACAACAGTGCCGGCTTCCTGAGCAGCCTCGATGTCTGCCCAGTTCTTGACGGCGTCCATGCGCTTCTTGGAGAGCTGCGCCGTGCCCTCGACATCGTTAACGCGGACGACCATAGCCTCGACCGTATCGCCGATATGCACGGCGTCCTCAAGCTTGACCTCGCCGTCTTCGGTGAACTCGGTGGTGGGGATGAATGCGGAGTATTTCGTACCAAGGTCTATGCTGACCTCGGTCGGGGTGATCGCAACTACAACGCCGCTGACCTTGTCCCCGTTATATATTGTTTTCAGAGAATCCTCCAGCATCTCATCGAAGCTCTTTTCGGCGGTAACCGCCTCCACTTCCGCAGCTGGCTCAGCCGCCTGCACAGGTGCCTCTTCGACAGGGGTCGCCTCAGGGTTCTCTTGAATCATGATCTCGTCGCTCATCTTATCCAGTACCTCCTTGATTATCCACGACGGCGCGGATGCTCCGGCAGTCATGCCAATGTTTTCAACGTCCCTCAGGACGTCTGTGTCGAGCTGAGCGGAATTTTCCACAAATTGCGTGTTGGCGCACCGCTCCGCGCACAGCTCGGCCAGATGCAGGCTGTTGGCGCTATTTTTTCCGCCAATGACTACCATTGCTCCACATGCGGAAGCCAGCTTTACTGCCTCCTCTTGCCTTATGGACGTAGCAAAGCATATTGTATCAAATATTTCCGCTTTTGTACACCATTTTTTTATTAATTTTTCACACTCGCGAAGATTCTTTTCTGTCTGCGTCGTCTGGACGACAACCGTAATTGGTTTTGTCCGTTTTTCGACATTATTCTGAATCCAGTTTTCGAGTTCTTCAGCATTTCCGACCACGACGGGGTCTGTGCAGCGGCCGCAGATGGCCTGTACCTCCGGATGACCGGCCGTGCCGATAACTATCACCTGCCTGCCCTTGGCAGACGCCTCAGCGACCAGGCGGTGTATCCGCGAGACATTGGGGCACGTGGCGTCGGTTATCTCGGCCCCAGCGGCGCGCAGCGCGTCCTCCACGGCCTTTGAAACGCCGTGTGAGCGTATCATCACCCTGTCCCCCGGCCGTGCCTCAGATGGGTCGGAAATGACCTGCAACCCTCGGCGTGCAAGCTCCGACACCACGTCCTCGTTGTGTATGAGGGGCCCAAGGCTCTTGCACGGCCCGGACTCGAGCAGCTTTTCCGCCATATCCACTGAGCGCGACACACCAAAACAAAAGCCCGCGCTCTTTGCCAAATAAACTCTGCTCATCCGTTGGTCCCGTCCCTGAGCTCGTATATGCGCTCCATGATGCCGTCGGCCTCGCGCTCATATTCCTCGTGTGTCCTGGCCTCAACCTTGTAGGGCTCGCCGATAAGCAGCTCGACGCGGCCGAACACCTTTTTTCCTCGGGGGATATATACCGGCAATATAGGCACCTTCATCTTGGATGCTATCCTTACAGCGCCCGTCTTGGCCTCGACCTCATTGTCGTGCTCCGCTCTTGTCCCTTCCGGGAACATGAATACCTTGTCTCCGTTTTTGAGGTAACGCATCATGCTCCTTATGGCGTCAATATCCGATTTGCCGCGGTCCACAAAGCAGATGCCGCATTTCTTGAGCACAGCGCCTATTATCGGCACTCGCCGGAGCTCCAGCTTCGCCATGAAATGCATGTAGTTCTCTTTGCCGAAAACCGCCGCTACCAGCAGAGGGTCAATATAGTTAGAGTGATTGGCGCAAACGACTGCGGGACCTTCAGGTATGTTCTCCAGGCCCTTACAGCGCATTGGATAGAAAGCCTTCACGATAGGAAGGAGGAGATCGTACAGCCTGCCGAAGCTGCGCCGCTCCATGTCCAGCTCTTTATCGTTCATACTGTCAGCCTCCTGTTCTGTCGCTGATCAGAGCACAGATTCTTTCAATACTCTCGTCCAGCGAGAGCTCGCTGGTATCGACTTCTATCGCGTCGTCCGCTCGTTTGAGAGGCGCAGCGGCACGGCTGGAATCGTTTTTGTCTCTCTTTATTATATCGCGCAGGACCTCGTCGTAGCTGTCCGTCGCTCCCTTTTCGCGCAGCTCAAGATATCTGCGTTCCGCTCTGCGCTCCGGGCTGGCGGTGAGGAAGATCTTGAGCGACGCATTGGGCAGCACAATGGTGCCTATGTCGCGCCCGTCCATTATCACGCTGTGACTTTCGGCCATTTTGCGCTGCATATCCAGCAGGCAGGCCCTGACCTCTGGCATAGCCGAGACCTCCGAGGCCCGCATCGAGATCTCCGGCGTTCTGATAAGGCCCGAGACATCCTCGCCGTTCAAGTACATGTGCTGCGCCCCGTCCTCACCGTAGCCGAAGGCGATATCAAGCCCAGGAAGCAGCTTCAACACATCCTGTTCGGCGCCAAGCGGCAGACCTGCTCTCGCCGCTGCGAGGCCAACCGTGCGGTAAATTGCGCCGGTGTCGACATAGATGAAACCAAAACGCGCGGCGGCGGCCCTTGCAATGGTGCTCTTGCCCGCGCCTGAGGGCCCGTCTATGGCGACGGAAAAGTGCTTATCCATCCTCACACCCCTGATGCAGAGAATTTGCGGCGACATACGCCGTTGACCAGGCTATTTGCAGATTATACCCACCCGTATAGGCGTCGAGGTCAAGCACCTCACCCGCAAAATGCAGCCCAGGCACCAGCTTGGACTCCATTGTACGGGGATTGACCTCCGTTGTGGCCACGCCTCCGGAGGTAACTATCGCCTCCGCGATAGGCCGAGGCCCCGATATAGCAACGGGGAAGTTCTTCAAAAGCGCCGCGAGCGCGGCCCGCTGCTGCCTGGTGACCGAATTTGTCCTCGTGTCTCCCGGTATGCCCGAGAGCTCTACCAGGACGGGTATCATCATCCTACCGGCCAGGTCGCCGAGGGAGTTGCGGAACTCGCGGTTATTATACTTTTCAAAGTCCCGCAGCAACCGCGCATCGAGCTTCTTGTCGTCGAGTCCCGGCTTGAGGTCTATTGAAAGGCGGTATTTGCACTCGCCGAAGCGGCGCATGTGCGCAGAGGCGGAGAGTACCAGAGGCCCGGAAACGCCGAAGTGCGTGAACAGCATCTCGCCCAGCGCCTTATATATGAGCTTGTCGTCCTCATAGGCCGAGAGCTCCACGTTCCGAAGCGAAAAACCCTGCATCTCGCGGCACCACTTGTCCGGTGATTCGAGCGGTACGAGCGAGGGGCGGCAGGGACGTATCGTGTGCC
>URDK01000006.1 GCA_900546485.1 uncultured Eubacteriales bacterium | reverse complement strand
TCCTCGTAGTATATCGTGATCGTCTTGCTGCCGGCGTCCGTCCCGAGGATGGGATGCTCGGCAACTCGCATGGAATCGCTCATATTCTCGCCCTTCCTTTCTCAGTTTTCGCCGTAGAGGCGCATCGGGGAGAAACGTCCGATGTCGCAGTGCTCCGTGCATCCGCGCGTGAGCAGCTCCGCCACGGCCTCGCCGGTCGCCGGGGCAAGGGCTATGCCCTCGCCGCCGTGGCCCGTGCACTGGCAGAAGCCCGGCACGGACTCCACCAGGCCGATGTACGGGTCGCCGTCCGGCGTGCCCGGGCGGACGCCCGCGTAGGTGCGCATTATCTTGAGCTTGCCGAGGCGCGGTATGAACTTGCAGGCCGTCTGCACCAGCAGCTCTATGACCTCGGGGATGACGCTGTTGTCAAGGCCGGAGTCCATCTCGCGCGTGCCGTGGATTATGCAGGCGCCGGTGCTGGTCTGCTCGACCGAGAAGCCGAGGTTGTACTTTATCGCGCTGGGCGGGAAGAGCTCGGGGTGCTGGACTATGGTCTGGTACTGGGCGCTGCTTATCGTGGTGTTGCAGAAGTGCTTTGTAGGCTCCGTGATGGCGAATTCGCCCCTTATCGGGTGGATGGGGCCCTTCACTCCTGCCATCTTGCACACGGTCTCGGACCAGACGCCGGTGCAGTTTATAACCGTTCCGGCGTAGAAGTCGGCCTTCGCCGTCCGTGCGCCGGTGACGCGGCCGCCGTCGAAGATGAGTTCCGTGACGGGCGAGGCGTTCACAAAGCGCGCGCCGAGGCGCGTAGCCGCGTTGCGGAAGGCCAGGGCGAACTTTATGGGGTTGAGATAGTGCACGCGCGGGACGTAGATGGAGCCGAGCATGTCGTCCGTGACGGAGGGCTCCAGCTCGTGGGATTCGCGGCTGTCGATGAGGTGGGCCTCAAAGCCGGGGAGCTTGAAGTCCTTCACCAGCTGGGCCGAGGCCTCCCACTCTATCTCGTTGGAGATGATCTGCATGTTGTAGCTGTTGTAGTTGAGCTCGAAGTCGGCGTCCAGCTCCTCGGGCAGGTGCTCGAGCATGTCCTGGCTGCGCATGAAGAGCTCCATCTGGGACTCGGCGCAGGTTATCCAGTTCACCAGTCCGCCGGAAGCGCCGGCGGTGCCGAAGGCCGTGTCGCCGCGCTCGAGCACGGTGACGGCCGCGCCCGCGCGGCTCAGGTAATAGGCGACCGAGGAGCCTATCATGCCGCCGCCGAGAACGAGAAAATCAGATCTGTTTTCCATTCCTATTCTCCTCATCAAAATTGGATTCCGGCCTCACTTCTTGTCGGCCGCTTCCTTGTCGCGCAATGCCTGGAGCACGCGCTCGCGCGTCATGGGGATGTTGTGTATCTCGGCGCCGGCGGCGGCGTTTATCGCGTTGGCCACAGCCGCCATGACGGGGATCATGGCGACCTCGCCTATGCCCTTGGCGCCGTTGGGTCCGGTGGCGAAGGGCTCGCCCACGAAGTCGACCTTGACGTGCTCGTTGTTCGGGTTGTCCATGAAGGTGGGGACCTTGTAGTCGCGGTAGTTGCCGTTTATGACCTTGCCCTGGTCGTTTATCATGATCTCCTCGAACACGGCCTGGCCCAGGCCCATGGAGAGCGCGCCCTCGATCTGGCCCTCGCAGGTCTTGCGGTTGAGCACGCGGCCCGCGTCGTAGAAGCCGCCGGCCTGCATCAGCTTGACCTCGCCGGTCTCGACGTTCACGCCGACCTCCATGCCCCAGCCGCCGATGGAGTAGAACAGCACGGGGTTGCCCTGGGCGTTGCGCGGGTTGTTGAGCGCCTGCTCGGGCATGAACACGCCCTTGCCGACCAGCTTGCCCTCCGGGGCCCAGCCGCCGCCCTCGTAGAGGTCGTGGAAGTAGATGAAGTGCTCCGGGTTCGCCTTCTCGTAGATCTTGTAGCCCTCGGTCTCGAGGCCGTCCTTGTCCACGCCCATGCGGGTGGACGCGCGCTCGAGTATCTGGCGCTTGGCGTCCTGGCAGGCCAGGATGATGGCGTTGCCGTTTATGTAGGTGCCGCGGGAACAGTAGGTGCCCTCGTCGTAGGGCATGAAGTCGCTGTTCTCGTTGCGGATGCGGATGCTGCTCATCGGCACCTTGAAGAACTCCGCGACGTGCTGGCAGTCCACGGTCATGGAGCCCTGGCCCATCTCGACGTGGGAGACGTGGACCTCGATGGTGTCGTCGTGCTGGATTATGACGTTGGCCTCGGTGCCGGTGTGGCCGTAGGCGGTGAACTTGTTGCCGAGCGCCAGGCCCTTGCCGAAGCGCCAGGGGCCCTCGGGCGGGCGCGCGGGCTCGTTGAACTTGATGTACTCGGCCGCGGCCTCGAGCGCTTCGGCGCTGCCGTTGCTGGTCACGACCTGGCCGTGGCCGTCGACGTCGCCGAGGTGCAGAACGTTGCGGCGGCGGATCTCGTACTTGTCGATGCCCAGCCTCTCGGCGGCCATGTCGAGGTTGCGCTCGATGGCGTAGACGAAGAGCTCGCAGCCCAGGGCGCGGTAGGGGCCGTTGAACTGGGTGTTGGTGTAGATGCCGTAGGCGTCGACCATGAGGTTCGGGTTGCGGTAGTTGCCGGAGACGCCGTAGACGCTGTGGTCGAGCATGACCAGCGCGGAGGTGGTGTAGGCGCCGCAGTTCACAAAGGCCTTGACGCGGCGGGCGGCGAGGGTGCCGTCCTTGTTGTAGCCGTCGGTGACGTAGATGACGGCGGAGGGGCGGGGCTGGCCGTTGGAGAAGACCTCCTCACGGGTCTGGACTATCTTGACGGGGCGCTTGCACTTGAGTGCCAGCATGATGGCCGGGCCGGTGCAGGGGCTGTCGTCCTTGCCGCCGAAGCCGCCGCCCATGAAGGGGACGTGGACGTGGAAGTCCGAGGGCTTGAGGCCGAAGGCGGAGGACATGCTGTTCTTGATGAGTCGGCCTCCCTGCTCGCTGGACCAGAGCTCGATGCCGCCGTCCACCAGCGGGACGACCACGCTGACGTGGGGCTCCATGAAGCAGTGGCTCACGCGCGGGAACTCGTAGCGCTGGGTGGGCAGCTTGAGGTAGGCCTTTTCAAACTCCTCGTTGAACTTCTCCTCAAAGGCCGCGTCGAAGGCGTCGCCGCTCTCAAAGCTGTCGGGGTCGAGGTCGAAGCTCTCGCTGTGGCGGACCTTGCGGCGTATGGCCTGGTTGGGGTGCTTTTTGTCCATGCAGTGGGCCACGCCGTGCAAATCGAGGCGCTTGTAGGACTGGACGTCCTCGTGCACGACGGCGGGGCAGTCCTCGCGGAAGGCCTCCTCGGCGTCCAGGACGTAGGGCAGCGGCTCGTACTCGACCTTTATGAGCTTGCAGGCGGCCTCGGCGGTCTGCTCGTCCGTGGCGGCGACGGCGGCGACGAAATCGCCGACGTAGCGGACCTTCTGGCCCACGCGGTTCATGATGTAGCGGTCGGTGAGATAGCCGCCGATGGTGGGGTGGTCGGGACCGTCCTCGCCCGTGACCACGCAGACGACTCCGGGCAGCTTTTCGGCCTCGGAGGTGTCTATGCTTTTGATTATGCCGTGGGCGATGGGGCTGCCCAGTATCTTGCCGTACACCATGCCGCGGGGGTGGATGTCGGTGGTGTATTCCGCCTGCCCGGTCACCTTGAGCAGGGCGTCCTGGCGTATCTCGCCCTTCCCGATGGAGTAGTACTCAGCCATGTCAGTTTGCCTCCTTGCTGTTCTCGGCGCTCCCGCCGCAGGCGGCCATGTCCACGTGGACGTAGGGATCGTCTTCGTTTTTGTGCTCTCTCACGCCGGTCTTGCCGCCGTTTATCATCTTCTTGGCCTGCATGACGGCGTCGATTATCTTTGTGTAGCCGGTGCAGCGGCAGATGTTGCCGCGCAGCACGTCGCGTATCTCGTCCTCGGTGGGGTCCGGGTTGTGGTTGAGCAGCGCCACCGCGGCCAGGATCATACCCGGCGTGCAGAAGCCGCACTGTACCGCAAAGCACTCCACAAAGGCCCTCTGCATCGGGTGCAGCACGCCGTCCTTGGCTAGGCCCTCGATGGTGATTATGTCGTGGCCCTCGGCGTCCACTGCGAGGTAGGTGCAGGAGACGACGGCGTTGCCGTCCATGAGCACGGTGCAGGCGCCGCACTCGCCCTCGTCGCAGCCCTTCTTGACGCCCTTGAGGCCCAGATGGTCGCGCAGCGCGTCCAGCAGCGTGGTCCTGGTGTCCAGGGCCAGGGTGTAGTCCGTGCCGTTTACATGCAGTGTTACTATCTCAGTCATGGCTTGTTCTCCTTACTTCTTTAGTGCGAGCATGACCCCGTCGCGCACGGAGAGGCGCACGAGCTCCCTGCGGTAGTCGGCGGAGGCGCGGATGTCGCTGATGGGCGAGCACTCGTGCAGCGCGGCGTGCTCGGCGGCAGCGTTTATGAGCTCCTCGGTGAGCACCTTGCCCTTGAGCATGGCCTCGGCCTCAAAGGCGCGCTTCGGCACCACGGCCACGGCGCTCATCGCTATGCGCACGTCGCTGCAGACGTCCCCGTCCATGACGACGTAGGTGGCGACGCCCGCTATCGCGAGGTCCAGCGCCTTGCGGCAGGGGTTCTTGTAGTAGGCCATGACCGCCTTCGGGTCCGGCTCCGGGACGAAGATGTCGGTGACTATCTCGTTCTTCTTGAGCGTGGTGCGGCGCACGCCGGCAAAGAGCTCGCCGATGGGCACCTTGCGCTCGCCGTCCACGGACTTGACGGAGAGCACCGCCTCCAGCGTCAGCAGCGGGGCCGCCGTGTCCGCCGAGGGCACCGCGTAGCAGATGTTGCCCGTCACGGTGCTGATGTTGTGTATTGCCGTGTTCGACATGCCGTGGATGCCCTGATAGAGCGAGGGGTAGACCCTCTGCACGTCGGGGTTGTACTCTATCTTGGTCAGCGTAGTGCTCGGTCCGATGTGCAGTCCCTCGCCCGGCGTGTAGCGCAGATAGAGGAACTCGGGGATGTGCTTGAGGGAGATGATGTGGTCCGGCGTCACGACCAGGGCCTTCATGTTCGGAATTACCTCCGAGCCGCCTTCCATGAGCAGTCCGTTTTCCTGGTACTTGTCGATGAGCACAAGCGCCTCGTCCAGGGTCTTGGGCTTATGGAAGCAAAAATCGTTCAAAATCTTGGATTCCATATTAACTTCCTCACTGTTTGTGTATTAGCAGACCGGTGTTATAGTGGTCATACTTCGTTTGGTAGCATTTCGCTCCGGGAAAGGGACAGTTTCTGCAGTCCTTTTTGCATTCGTAGTCGTCGGTTATGCGCTTGCCGTAATCGACTTGTGCCTTGCTTTCCTTTGCGTTCTCCATGCTTTTTTCCCTGCCTTTCCCGAGAATTAATTAGCAATTTCTTATCAATGTCGGATTAAATATCAGTTTTTGCTATAAATAGCCGAAAATTATTCACAGTCTTTCCCCAAGAGCTGTCAAAGAAAGCTGTGTCTGCTGTCCCCCCGCGGGCCCTTTCGGGTCCGCGGGGACGTGATTTGGCGTCAGGCCTGGGCCTTGGCCTTGATTTTCCTGACGATGTAGAAGGCGGCGAGGGCGCCGATGATGAGCAGCACCGTGGTCATGCCGAAGATCCACTTGTAACCGTTGAGGGCGTAGTTGTCGATGAAGAAGCCGCAGACGGTGGAGTAGAAGATGTCGCTCACGAAGCTGAACATGGAGATGACGCCGATGGCGCTGCCGGTGACGGCCATGGGGATGCCCACCTCGGACACGGGGGTGAACTGCATGGCCCAGGTGGCCATGATGCAGAGGGCCGCGGCCATGTACAGCACGATGGCGAGCACCAGCAGATTCGCGTTCTGCGGGAAGATGATGAAGAGCACGAAGCAGACGGCCGCAATGAGCAGGCTCAGCCCGAGCACCTTGGTGACGGGGACCTTCTTCTTGGTGGCGATCCAGGTCATGATGGGCGCCGCGACCAGCGCGCAGTTCTTGGCGATGATGGCGTAGATGGAGGAGGTGGATGCGTCGAGATTGTAGATGCTGGCCAGGAAGGGCTGGAGATAGGTCACGCCGGTGCTGGCTATGTAGGTGCAGAAACCGATGAGGCCGATGGCCCAGACTTCGGGCATCTTGAGGACCTGGCCGTACTCCCTGAGGTTGATGCTCTTCTCGCCGGCGGCGGCAAGCTGGGACTGTACGGGCTTGTAGGTGACGGCGGCGATGATGGCGCAGATGATGGCGCAGGCGCCGTAGAGGTAGAGGGTGAACTTAAGGGCCTCTGCCTCCTGCATACGGGCAAGCAGACCGCTGCCGACGAAGCTGATGATGAGGATGGGCAGCGTGCGGCCGTAGGCGCGGATGGTCTGGATCTTGGCCTGCTCGTCGTCCTCGCTGATGAGGCGCAGGACCTTGATCTGCGGGTTCCAGGCGATGAGGATGGCGAACACGGGCCAGATGACGTAGAGCGCGAGCATTATGGGGTAGCTCGGGAACTGGGCGATGAAGAAGCCCACGGCGCCGGCGCCGATGAGGCCGATGGTCATCAGCTTGAGCGGGTCAAACTTGTCCGCTATGAAGCCGCCGGGCAGGTACAGGATGGTGGAGGCTATGCCGAGCACGGTGAGCAGCAGACCGAGCTGCGTGTTGGTGAAGCCCGTAGCCGTCTGTATGCCCACGTAGTACTGGGTATAGGCGTAAACGATAGAGAAACCGAAGTTGGAGGCCGCCGCTATGCAGAAGGCGCATACTGCGGCCCTTGTGTTGACTTTTTTCTTTTCCATTTTTTCTCCCCTCAAATTCTGAACCCGTATTTGACCGGGTCCTCGTCGTCGAACACCAGGTGGTTGAAGCCGGTGATATATGCCGAGGCGCTTATCTGCGGCACGATGGCGTCATAGTCGCCGACCTTGCTTTTCCTCAGCGGCACGCCCTTGAACTTTGTGCAGATGACCGACTCGTAGGTGAAGGTGTCGCCTATGGCGAGCTCGCCGCGGCTGACGAGGATGGCCATCTTGCAGCTCGTGCCCACGCCGCAGGGCGAGCGGTCGACGGAGCCGTCGAAGATGACGACGTTCTGATAGTCCGCGTCCGGGCTCTTCGCAGGGCCCCAGACCTCTACCATTGCCGCGCCGTGGACCTCGGGGAACAGCGGGTGCTGCACCTCCATGTTCTCATTGACCCAGTCGTTGAGGATGGTCGCCTTCTCGATGAGTACGGGCAGGTTCTCCGGGCAGATGTCCGCGCCGAAATAGGACTGGTGGACCAGTATGGCGAAGTTGCCGCCGTAGGCGATGTCGAACTTGACATGCCCCAGACCCGGGACCTCGGCCTCCACGTCGGAGCGGTACACGAAGGCGTCCACGTTCACGATGGTCACGCTCCTGGCCTTGCCGTTTTCGACCTCCACGTCCGCGTGGATGAGGCCCACGGGGCACTCCGCCACGACGTGGGTCACGGGCTCGCGCGCCTCGACTATGCCCGTCTCCACGGCCGCCGTTATGACGCCGATGCTGCCGTGGCCGCACATGTCTATGTAGCCGCCGGCGTCGATGAAGAACACGCCGAAGTCGGCCTCGCTCGCACAGGGCGGCACGATGACCGCGCCGACCATCTCGCGGTGGCCGCGGGGCTCCATGAGCACGCCGCGGCGCAGCTCGTCGTAGTGCTCGCGGAAGTACTCCTTCTTCTCCATCATGGTCGAGCCCTCGACCTTGGGTATGCCGCCGACGATGACCCTGGTGGGCTCGCCCATCGTGTGGGTGTCCACGGCATAGATGCTTTTACTGAGCTTCATTGCTTCTCCTCTCTCCCGCTCAGCGTCCGGCGTCGCTCTTGACGGCGGAACCCTTCTTCCGGCGGATCATGTTGCTCACGAACATGCCCACGAGGACGATGGCTCCGACATAGCCGGACATGCTGTAAATGAAGTTTATGAGATCACCCAGACGGAAGAAGTGCGTGGCTATCATGCCGAGCACGGTGAGCGCGATTATGCAGACACGGTATTTCAGCGACTTCTCGTCGGTGGTGATTTTGCGGCAGAAGCCCCACATCATAGGGCAGGCGGTGGTGTAGATGGCGAGGATTATCATGACAACGAAGATGCCCTGCGCCACGGGGCCCAGCAGACCGGAGAGCGCCAGGTTGGGTACCTCGGCCGCGCCGACGATGTCGAGGTTGCCGAAGATGGCAAAGACGATGACCGCTATGGCGAGGTGGAACAGGATGACGCCGAAGACGGCGGCGGCCGTGGTGGTCTTGCGGTTGTTTGCGGTGGCGCCCATGGAGGGCAGGGCCGGCGTCAGCGTCATCATGGCGAAGCAGGGGTAGGCAATGCCGCAGAGCCACCAGTTGGGCGCGGCCTTGCTGAGGTTCATGGTCTCGAGCGCCGCGTCAACGTTGCTGAAGTCCGCTCGGAAGAGCGCCACGATGCCGATAACAACGGAGAAGGCCGCGATCACGGGGCCTATGCTGCCGATTATGTCCGTCACCTTCCTCAGACCGAACCAGACCGTGATTATGGCGGCCAGGGCCATGAGCGCTGCGCCCACCAGGGGGTCCCAGTTGAGATACTGGTTGAGCGTCGTGCCCGCGCCGTTGAGCATGATGAGATAGCAGCCGCCGACGAGTATGGCGGAGAACCAGTCGAATATCTCGCCGCCGATCTTGCCGAAGTAGTAGGCCAAGATGTTGTTGTGGTACTCAGCGGGCAGGTCCTGCCCCTTGTTGAAGAGCTCCTTGGTAAAAAGGAAGTATATGATGAGCGAAATGGCGATGGCCCCGATGGCGCCGCCTATGCCGTGCGCCACAAAGAAGGAGAGAAACTCGGAGCCCGTCGCGAAGCCGGAACCTATGCAGGTGGCCATGAACGCGCCGCCCAGAATGACGGCTCTCTTTACGTCGATTTTGCCGCTTTTCAAATCAGATCCCCACTTTCTTTTCAAGCTTACAAAATTACGAGCTTATCTTTTTCGTACCGCGCCGTCTCAGGATATTGCTTATTATCATCCCCACCGAGGCCGCGGCCCCCACATATCCCGAGATGCTGTAAATGAAGTTGATGAGCGTTCCCAGTGGGAACAGATACGAGCAGGTCATGCCGACCACCGTCAGCGCCAGGATGCAGATCTTATACTTTGCGGACTTCTCGTCGCGCACGATCTTGCCGCAGAAGCCCCAGATCATCGGACACGCCGTCGAGTAGATGGCGAGTATTATCATGATGACGAACAGCGTCTGCACGGCCTTGCCCATCAGCCCCGAGAGCACGAGGTTAGGCACCTGCGCCGTGCCGATGATGTCCAGGTTGCCGAGTATCGCCATGATCACGACCGCCAGCGCCAGGTGGAAGGCGATGACACCGAAGAGCGCCGCGCCGGTCGTGGTCTTTTTGTTGGGCGCCGTGGCTCCCATGGACGGGAGGCAGGGCGTCAGCGTCAGCATGCAGAAGCAGGGATAGAGTATCCCGGCTATCCACCAGTTCGGCGCGGCCTTGGCCAGATGCAGGCTCTCAAGGTTCGCAGCCGTACTGCTGAAATCCGCCCTGCCGAGCGCCGAGATGCCGATGACCAGCGTGAAGAGCGCCATGAACGGGCCTATGACGCCTATGATGTTCGTGAGCTTCCTCAGCCCGAACCAGACCGTAATCACCGCCGCAAGCGCCATGAGCGCCGAGCCCGCGACCACCGGCCAGCCGAGGTATTGATTTATCGTCGTCCCTGCGCCCGAGAGCATTACCAGATAGCAGCCGCCCACGAGTATCGCGCAAAACCAGTCCAGCAGCGTGCCGACGGCCTTGCCGAAATAGTAGGTGAACAGCGAGGTGCACTGCTCCGGCTCCAGGTCCTGTCCCTTGTTGAAAAGTTCCTTTGCAAAGAGAAAATACACGACAAAGGATACGGCCAGCGCCCCCAGCGCCCCACCTATCCCGTAAGTGACGAAGAACGAAAGGCACTCAGACCCGGTCGCAAAGCCGGAGCCTATGCAGGTGGCCATAAACGCGCCGCCCAGCTTGAACACCGTCAGCCAGTGTATTTTGTTGTCCCTTTCCATCTCGCCTGGTTCCCTCCTCTCTGTTTGTCCAAGATGCGCCTTCGCGCATTCTCTGTTGAACTCACAGGAGCTCCTGCTTCGACGTCGAATAAAGCTTAGCAAATTGTCAATCATATGTCAATCAATAAGAAGTTTTGCTTATTTATCAAGCTGCCCAAACGGGCGAAATTTGATTCATTCGGGAATATTAGCAAGTTTTACCGTTATGATTAATAAGATTATTCGATTAATTAAAATGAGCAATGCTGCCCCGTCCGAGGTGGATTTCTTGAAAAAAGGTGATTGATAGCTAATTAATTAACGTTTTTCGACTCGGACACGCGAAATTTGCTGCCTTATTAATAAGCCCGGCGAATTTAGCCGCAAAAAGAGCACTGTTCAAAACCGAACAGTGCTCTTTCGCGTACGAAACAGTGCAAAATTTTCAGCTTTTGTTTTGTAATGTTTCCACAAATCTGTCTGAAAAGTACTCATTAAACAGCCAATTTGCCATTCTCGCGCACTCTTTGCTCATTTTCTGATACGCTTCAAGAATGGCGCTCCCCTGCTCTGTAAGCTGCGAACCGCCGCCTCTCGCGCCTCCGGCGGCGCTTTGGACTATCGGTACTCCCAGCTGGCGTTCCATGTTCTTTATTTGCCGCCAGCTGCGCGTGTAGGGCACCTGCATCAGCTCGCTGGCCAGCTGGAGGGAGCCTGTGTACTGCAGCATCTCCAGCAGCCGCATGGTGTCCCGGTTCATTATCACGTCGTCCACCGAGAGCAGTATCTCACACTCGGCGTGCAGCTTGCCGCGGCCGCAGCGCCTGGCCTCCACGGCCTGGACCTGCTCGTATTCCTCATAGCTGTTGACGTCCATCAAAACGCCCATGTCCTCAACCGGCACTACACGCACATCCGTGTCCATGCCCGCCAGCATGGCGCGCAGGCCGCCGTCTCCCGAATAGCGCTCCACGGCTTCAAACAGCTCTCCGGACATGAGGATGGGGTGGCCCTCCCTGCCGTCGCAGCTCGGCTTCACCAGCGGGGCGGCGATGCTCATGAGCTGCCCCAGCGTCTCGGGCTTCACCAGCGGCATGTCCGCGGGGAAGATAAACGCCCTGTCGCAGCTATCTGCGAGCGCCGCTATACCGAGCTTCAGCGAGCCGAACATGTCAGTGCTGGCATATTTCCGGTTGCGGACTATCGTTGCCCCGGTTGAGGCCAGACAGCGCTCGATTATGTCGGAGCGGTAGCCGGTGACGACCACGATGGGTGCGAGCCGCAGCTCCGTCAGGGTGTCCACTATGTGCCTTATCATCGGCTTGCGGCCGACGCACATCATAGGCTTGCCCTCTTTTATCTCACCCGGAGCCCCGGCCGCCAAAATCACCGCGCCAGTTTTCATCTGCAAGCCTCCCGACATAGTGTTTCACAAATCACGAACTTTATAGTAAGATTTGTCGGTATATTTGTCAAGATGTTCGGCTTTTAGGCTTTTTACCAGCTTTAAGCTGATCCCCCGCGCGGCAGCGGCGGTTTGCAGCAGCCCGGCGGCGGAGGCCGCGCGCTCTTTTGCGTCCTGCGCGGGCAGGGCGCGGAGGGCTTGCAGGGTCTCGCGCAGGTCGGGAAGCGGGAGCAGGTACGCAGCTGTACAGAACAGGCTCTTGCGGCGGCCGTCGTTATAGCCCTCGAGCAGCTCGGAGAGCAGCGCCGCCTTCTCCCGCAGCTCAAACATGTACGCATCAAGCCCCAGCTCCCTCGCACGCTCGAGATCCGCCCTCCGGCGGCTGTGTGGAACAAAGGAGTCGGCGTCGTCAAAGCCCTCGTAGCGGGCGCAGGGGTACTCTGCGCAGTCGGCACAAAATTCGAGCCCGCCGTGCTCCAGCGAGCAGCGCGCCAGGGCGCAGCTCTGGTTTCCCTCTCCGCCCCCGCAGCCGGGGCAATAGCCTCCGACGTGCATGGAGCAGAGCGCACAGTTGAGGCCGCAGAGCGAAAACATGGGCTCTTTTCGGGTGAATCCCTTCATCTCACGCCCTCCTCACCGGTATCCGTATGACAGTACGCAGCCGCTCCGGCTTGCAGCGTCGGGGATCGCTGAGATAGAGCTCGTGGTGGAAGCGCCCGGCATAGTCGGGGACGCAGCCGTTTTCCGAGGCGCAGCGCTCCATGGCCGCGAGAGTCTCAGGCTCGGCGTTATAGGGGCCGAGGTGCATGCACTGCACCGAGAGGCCGTCGGCATAGCGCATATACTCCACGCGCGAGAGGTCGAGCCCCTTCTTCCGCTCCGCTTCGGTAACGGCGGCCTCGAACACATCGCGCGTCACGAAATCCGGCAGGCGGATGAGCGCGAGCCAGCGGAAATCGCCCTTGCGCGTGAGGTCTACGCCCCGCCCGTCCTCCGTCCACCAGAGGCCCTCGAGCGGCGGCACGACGTAGTCGAAATAACCCTCCGGCGCGCTGCCTGAAAGGCGGCTCATCTTTATCGTATACGCCACGGCGTAGAGCATGCCCACGGCGTCCTTGTACTCCCCGCCTTCGGCGTTGGGGTCGCCACTGCCGCGCACCGCGAGATAGGGCAGCTCGGGTATCTCGATGAGATGCGGGCTGCGTGCCGGGAGATAGAACTCCGGAAATTCCTTTTTGAAGTCAAATGCCGCCATGCTTCCTCCTTTTCGGCCGCTCTTCGGCCCTCAGTGCCTCACAGGTGAGCGAGGTAAGCGCCGTGAGCGTCTCGCTGTCGTCGATGTTCTCGACGAGGATGTAGTCTTTTGCGCCCTCGTAGGGCGGGGCCATGGGCAGGTCGGGGAAGGCCGAGCGCGCGGCAGCCGTGGGTTTGATGAAGAGCTGATCGGCGCAGATCACGGCGAAGAACAGCCCGTCGCAGAAAAGGCCGTACTCCCCGAACATCCGCTTTGCCCGTACGCTCCCCGCGCCCTGCAGCTGCTCTGTGACATAGTCGACGAAGCCCCTATCACTCGCCATCCATTCCGCCTCCTTTGGAATATCGCTCCGCTATCTCCCGCCCGAGCCGCGAGAGCTTTTCCCTCAGCTCCCGCGGCTCCGTCAGCTCCGCGCCGCCGCCGAAGGTCAAGAGCCAGCTGAGGACGCTCTCGTCGCCCGGGAAGCCGCCGGTGAAGCGCAGCCGCCCGTCCGGGCAGACGCTGAAGCTGTCGGCTCCGTACTCCTCCACCAGCCGCCACTTGTACCGCGGTTCAAAGAGCACGGTCACCCTGTGCCGCGCGGGGAATATGCGCTCGGGCTCGAGCTGCGGCACTGGCACCTCCCGCGGCTCGAACGGCTCCCCCAGCTCCGGCACCGACATCCGGCCCAGCTTGAAGAGCCGGTAATCCTCCCGCAAACGGCACCAGGCCCAGACATACCAGGACGACCAGTGAAAGACCAGATAATATGGCTCCGCCTCGCGCACGCTCTCTCCCGAGGGCGCGAAGTAGGTGAAACGCAGCGTACGCCTCTGCTCTATCGCGGTACTTATGAGCTCTATCCGGGACGGCAGACTGGTCTTGTACCAGGACGAGAGGTCGATGAGCATGTGCGCGCCGCCGGGCATGAGCGTGCCGGAGCCCGCGGAGAGCTTCTCCATGAGCTGGGCATAGCGCCGCGTACCGCTTACGGAGTCCAGGCTCCGCAGCCCGGCGAGGATGGCCTGCATCTCTGAGGAGGTGAGCACGGTGCGGTCTATGCGGAAGCCCTCCATTATGGATATGCCCCCGCCCGCGCCCTGGACGGTGACCAGCGGTATGCCGGCACGGCAGAGCTCGTCCACGTCCCGCAGTACCGTCCGCCGTGATACCTCAAACAGCTCCGCTATCTCAGCCGCTGTGACCCGCTCGCGCTGGAGCAGCAGCGACAGTATACCTATGAGCCGGTCAAGCCTCAAATCTACGCACCCCCGCGTTTTTGCCCATTATAACACATAAACGTGACAGCTGTCTGTCACGTTTATCCCATACATCCCGATTTACTTCCGGAGACGCTCTGTGTTATCATGGGGCATCACTGTCTTGGAGGCGGCATATGGACGAGAAGTTCATCAATCTGACCGAGGAGAATCTGGCAGACGAGCACCTGTGCTGCATCATACGCAGCAAAAAGCCGCACCCCGGCGTGGAGGACAAGCGCCGCTGGCTCGCGCAAAGGCTCAGGGAGGGCCATGTCTTCCGCAAGCTGGACGCGAAGGGCATCGCCTTCATCGAATACGCCCCGCTCGAGACCGCCTGGGTGCCCGTGCTCGGGGACAACTACCTCTACATCTACTGCCTGTGGACCGCAGGCGAGCTGCGCGGCAAGGGTCACGGCCGCCGGCTCATGGAATATTGTCTCGCAGATGCGAGGGAGCACGGGCGTTCCGGGGTCTGCATGCTCGGTGCGGACAAGCAGAAGGCCTGGCTCTCGGACCAGGCCTTTGCAAAGAAATACGGCTTTCCGGCGGTGGACAGCGCCGCCGGGGGCTATGAGCTGCTGGCCCTCTCCTTTGACGGCAGCCTGCCGCGCTTTGCGTCTGACGCCAGGCGTCAGGAGATAGAAAGCCGGGAGCTGACCGTATATTACAGCCCTCAGTGCCCCTACATCCACCAGAGCGTAGAGCTGGTGAAAAGGACCTGCGCCGAGCTCGGCGCGCCGGTCAGCCTCATCGCTGTGGACTCGCTGGAAAAAGCCAAGGCCCTCCCCTGCGTATTCAACAACTGGGCCATGTTCTACGGCGGCAAATTCGTAAGCGTGAATCTGCCCGACGCCGCGGCGCTCAGGCGCGTGCTTGGCCTGGGGCAGTAGATCTCACCAACGCTTTTCGAAGTAGCCCAGGCGGAGCATCTCCCGCCAGCGGGGCTCCTCGAGATACTGCACATCCTCGGTGACGTAGACCTTTTTCGTCTCGTCCTCGTAGTACACCCGGGTCAGGCGGTCGTTTTCGCGGAGGAAGAACCAGCGGTAGAAGCGTTTTTCATAGGCATAGTCGTGGCTGTCGAAGCAGGGGAAGCGCTCGGCAAGATAGAGCACCTCCCGACCATAGCGGTCGCGGCAGAAGGTCTTGGTCTTGTCGTACTCCGTGTAGAGCTCCTGCAGCGAGCCGTAGCGCTGCCCGGCGGCGGTGAAGCCGTCCGCCAGAGTATAGCTCGCGGTGCTCTCGTGCGGTTCGCGCAGCCTGAGCGGCTCGCCGTCATCCCCGCGCTCTCGGCTCACCCAGCGCACTGCGACGGTCGAGTATATCGCGTGCCTGTAGCCGTTGTGCCCGCCGGGGCCCGTCTTCTCAAGCACCATCTCCCCGCTCCACGGCTTAGTCTGCTTCCCGGAATGGAACGCCTTTTTCAGTCTCTCCAGCATGGTATTGCCCCCCTTTTTTAAGATTTGGACGATTATATCACCTGCCAATCCGCCTGTCATCCATCTCTCTTCCGGCTGAAATTTAATTCCTGCCCGGGGCGATATGCTGTTGAATCGCCCCGGGCTTTGTGCTAAGATAAATACGATTTTTCAACTTTGTCTTTATTTCAAGGAGGGTCGGGATGCCGAAGGTAGCCTATTCCGAGGCCGAGCGCGAGCGCATTCGCGGCGAGCTGGTCTCCGTCGCGCTGGAGCTGATGGCGCGGCAGGGCATACAGCACACCACGGTGGAACAGGTATACAGGGCCGTGGGCATCTCGAGAAGCTTTTTCTACACCTTCTTCCCCACCAAGGAGGACCTCATCGTCGAGACGCTCTATCTCCAGCAGCCGAGAATACTCGAGTACGCGCGCAGCCTGATGGCTGACCCCACGCTGAGCTGGCGCGAGGCCGTGCGGCGCTTTCTGCACTCCTGCTGCTACGGCGAGCAGCACGGCATTGCGGTACTGACGGTCGAGGAACAGCAGCTCATCTTCCGGCGGCTCTCGCCAGAGAGCTACCGCGTCTTCCGCGAAAAGCAGGCCCGGCTCTTCGGCGGCATACTCGAGTGCTTCGGCGTCCGGGCAGACCAGGAGCGGATAAACCTTTTCATGAATCTCAGCCTCGCCGCCATGGTGCTCTGCCGTGCCATACCGGAAACGCTGCCCCTGCTCGTGCCCGAGGCCGCAGACGCCACAACGGCCTTCCAGATAAACGCCATAGTGGACTGCCTGGATTCGTTTCGGCAGGCAGACGGCGGCAAATAGATCCGTTTGAGCTCTCAGACGGATTTGTTTTTACGCAAAATAAATACAAATTTAAAGATTTGTATTTATTATAAGAAAAAGTCAGGAGGAAAACTTACATGGGACTTTTCGGCAAGCTCTTCAAGGGCCCGGAGATCGACATGGAAAAGAGCGCGGCGAACGCACGGCGCATGCGTGAGCTCTTCAACGACGCGGTGGAAAATGGTGACGACTACCGGCTGATTTACGGCTACACCGAGGACGTGAGCCGCTTCAACTACGGCTTTGTCCACGGTAGCAAGACGAAGATAGGCAGCCTCATCGTGGGCTGGAACGAGGCCGCGGAGACGATAGTCGTCGTGCCCACAGTGCCCGACCTGAGCGGCCGCGGCGAGGCGGTGGTCTACCGCCGCTCCGACATACTCAAGGCCTATCGGAACAAGTACCCCACCGACGCCTTCGTCATCTACCCCGACAAGCGCGGCTACATAGCCATCAACGCCTACGACTGGCTCGACGACGAGAAGCTCTACGTCTACGTCTCCCAGGACGAGGAGCTGGCCGCCTTCACCGACTTCTTCACCAAAAAATTTGCTACGAAATGAAAAACACCCCCGGCCTCACCGGCCGGGGGATTTCTTATGCTCAGCTGCGGAGCTTGTGGCAGTACTGCGTGCAGAGTTTGTCCGTGCACTCGGAGCACTTGAGCGCCGCATTGGCGTGGTCCCAGAAGCGCTCCGGGTACATCATGACGCAGAGCTCCCAGACCAGCCAGGCCGCTATGGCCATTATCACGAGCGAGCGCGCGAAAAAGCCGTCCATGAAGATGAGCGGCGAGAACATCATCAGATGGTCCCAGTTGAAGATGCGGCAGGTGGTGCAGCAGCGGTTCTTCATTATGAGCCGGAAGGGACACCAGATCAGCACGCATATGAGGTCGCAGACGTAGAACACCACCGAGATCATAAAAAGCGCGATCCGGTCAATGACTCCGAAGTGGTAGAGCAACCCTATCACCGCGATGAGCAAACACCAGAGAATGAACACTTTGTAGGCGGCCTTCGTCGTGGACCTTATGTAATTTCTCAGCGCCTCGTAGTTTATCTTCTCACGTATCGGTTTGAAACGGTTGGCGAAGAGCTTCTGCGAGCCGAGCGGCACCTTGTTCTTCACGGGCACGATCTGCAAGAACATGTCCAGCACCCAAATCACCCACAGCAGGTGCAGCGGCGAAAAGTTCTCAAAAAATCCCCCTGCCTCCAGCACGCCGAAGGCGTCCCGGCGGCAAACGCACAACCAGACGCAGGCGGCAAGGATCAGGCAGCGGCCTATCAGCCGGCCCACGTACCTCCTTCTTGTTTCAGACATCTCATCCTTCTCTCCCCCGGCGGGCATGCGGCCCGCATTTTATCTCATCATTCGCATATTATTGTAACTCCACCGCGGCAGCGAGGCAAGCGGTTTCCTCGCTTTGTGACCTCGTCACGGTGAGACAGCGCTGGATGTGATATGCTGACCGCACTTGAGTTTTTGGAGGGAGCTTATGAGTCCTGTGAAGAAGCGGCGCAAGGCCGTTGTGGATGAGTCCGCGTGTGTGGCCTGCGGCTGCTGCGTGAAAGTGTGCCCGATGAGGGCCATTGAGGTAGTACGGGGTGTAACGGCTCGGGTCGACAGGGAAAAATGCATAGGCTGCGGCAAATGCGCCAGGGAATGCCCGGCAAGCGTAATAGAGCTGGTGGAGGTGGAGATATGAAAAAGCGCTGGTACGACTATCTGTGGATCGCATCGCTGCTCTATCTGACCCTCGGCTTCTTCAACATACTCTTCGCCTGGCTGGGGCTGCTGTGCTTTTTCATTCCGCTCATCATCTCCATTGCCGGCGGCGGCAAGGCCTACTGCAACCGCTACTGCGGCCGCGGTCAGCTCTTTGCGCTGCTGGGCGGACGCTTCGGGCTCTCCAGGAAAAAGGACATTCCGCGCTGGATGAAAAGCAAGGCTTTCCGCTACGGCTTTCTCGTCTTTTTCTTCGCAATGTTCTTCCTGATGCTGTGGAACACCTATCTGGTGTTTGCCGGGGCACGGGATCTCGGGCAGGTGGTAACGCTGCTTTGGACTTTCAAGCTTCCCTGGCACTGGGCCTATCACGGCACGCTGCTCCACCCCGGCGTCGCTCAGTTTGCCTTCGGCTTTTACAGCGTGATGCTCACCTCCACCGTGCTTGGTCTGATAACGATGGCGCTGTTCAAGCCCCGCAGCTGGTGCGTCTACTGCCCCATGGGTACCATGACCCAGCTCATCTGCAAGGCAAAAAGCGGCAGCGCATCGGAGAAATACACTTCACGGGAGGTAAGCATATGAAAAAACGCATTATGAAATGGCTGCGCCCCATACTGTTCACCCTTGGCGGCGTGCTTGTGGGGCTTGGCTACTACTATCTGGTGGGCTGCTCCACCGGTACCTGCGCCATCACCTCGAATCCTTACAGCTCCATGCTGTACATGGGCCTAGTCGGCCTGCTGCTGTCTGGCGTGTTCGGATGCGGCTGCAAGGGAAGCTGCAAAAGACAATGAATATCCATAACCGGGCCGCACCTGTTGAGATTGTCAGGGGCGGCCCGGTCATGCTATTATGGCGTTTGAGGAGGTGGCACCATGCCGCTGCACATCGTGAGAAACGATCTCACCACCATGAAGGTCGACGCCATTGTGAACGCAGCCAATGAGAGCCTTCTCGGCGGCGGCGGAGTTGACGGCGCCATCCACCGCGCCGCCGGTCCGGAGCTGCTGGCCGAGTGCCGCACCCTGGGCGGCTGTCAAACAGGCAAGGCCAAGCTCACCCGTGCCTATCGCCTGCCTGCCAAATATGTCATCCATACCGTGGGCCCCGTCTGGCGCGGCGGTGGACACGGCGAACAGGAGCTGCTCGCCTCTGCCTACCGCTCGGCTCTCGAGCTTGCGCTGGCACATGGGTGCGGGAGCGCCGCCTTTCCGCTGCTCTCCTCCGGGGCATATGGCTACCCCAAGGCCCAGGCCCTCAAGACAGCGGTGGACACCATCGGAGACTTCCTGCTCGGGCACGATATGACCGTGTATCTGGTCGTCTATGACCGGGCGGCCTACGATATCGGCGGCAAGCTTTTTGCAGACATCGCCGCCTATATCGACGACCGCTATGTGTATGCCCACACCGACAGCCGGGAAGCGCAGCGCCGCAGGATGGCTATGGCCTCCATGCCCATGGAGGAAGCGGAGTGTATGCCTGCGCCCTGTGCTATGGCTCCCCCCGGTTTGGACGAGGTCCTCAGCAAGCTGGACGAGAGCTTTTCGCAGATGCTGCTGCGGAAGATAGACGAGCGCGGCATGACCGACGCTCAGTGCTACAAAAAGGCCAACATCGACAGGAAGCTCTTTTCAAAGATTCGCTCGGATGTGTACTACAAGCCCTCCAAACCCACCGCCATGGCCTTTGCTGTTGCTCTGGAGCTGCCCCTCGATGAGGCAAGGGAGCTTCTCAGCAAGGCCGGCTTCGCCTTCTCCCACGCCAGCAAGTTCGATATCATTGTGGAATACTTCATAGCCCGGGAGAACTACAACATTTTTGAGATAAACGAGGCCCTGTTCGCTTTTGACCAGAGCCTGCTGGGGGGTTAAGCTCATGCAAGATAACTATGTTGGAGATATTGGAGATTACGGAAAGTACGGCCTTTTACGTAATGTGTCTGCCGCCGGTCTCCAACTGGCAGTCAACTGGTACCGAGTGATTCCCACTCTCCCGGGCAAGCACAATCAGGAGGATGGAAAATTCACTTCGTACCTGGATAAACCGGAAATATACAGACATTATGATCCTGAACTTTTTGACTGTTTAGCCGGTATTGTACACCGTCAAAAACGCAGCATCGCAGAAATAGAAACAAGTGGTATACTTACAGCATCCTTTTTCTCAGATGCCTTGATTCCAGCGAACCGTTCACATTGGCATCAAGCGGCCCTGCTCGGTACTATCGGAGCAGATGTTGTTTTTCTCGATCCGGACAATGGCCTGGAGAGTGCGAGGATGCACCAGCACAGGTTGGCCAAGGAAAAGCATACCACTTGGCAGGAGGTCAAGGACTACTATGACCGCGGGCAAAGTGTGATCCTTTATCAGCACCGTCCGCAGAGGATCAAAAAGGAAATGTGTATCCAAGGTGTGCTGGACTTTCAGGACTCCTTTCTACACGCTGACCGTACCCTGCTTCTGGAATATCCCAGCTACACCAATCGTTATTATTTTATATTTGCACACCAGACACATCTGCCTGCTTTGGGGCATGTACATCATACGGTTTCTCAAACCTGGAATGGCCTGTGTAATCCAGTTGATCTAAGTTAACTCAAGAAAGCAATGCTCCCTTTGATGTACTTACATATATAAGCTTGGGTTGGATCGCAGGAGGTTACGAACATGAACAAGCAGGAAATATACGAGTTTTTCGACACCGCGGGTATCTGGTACGAAGTGACTGAGCACAAAGCAGTGTACAACATGGAGGAAGCCTCCATGCTCGAAATGCCCTATCCGGAGGCCGACGCCAAGAATCTGTTTGTCCGTGAGGATAAAAAGCGCGGCTACCATCTCATCACGCTCAGGGGCAGCGGCAGGCTGGACCTTAAGGCTTTTCGACGGCAGAACGGCACACGCTCACTGAGTTTTGCATCCGAGGCCGAGCTCATGGACATTCTGGGTCTCATTCCCGGTGCGGTAAGCCCCCTGGGGCTGCTCAACGATCATGAATTTAGAGCAAAGTTCTGGCTTGACCGCTCCTTTATTGACCCTCCGGGTCTGATTGGCATTCACCCTAACGACAACACGGCCACCGTGTGGCTCAAGACCCCGGATCTCCTGAGCATCCTGCGCGAACACGGTACGCAGGTCTCGCTTTTTTAGGGATAGCCTCTATTTGTCGCCTGACGGGCGACCTTTGAAAAGCAAAATCCCCCTATACTGTGCCTGTAAACCAGACAACACAGTATAGGGGGATTCATCATGAAAAACGATCTGACAGAGCTGGTATTCATACTCGACCGCAGCGGCTCCATGCAGGGACTCGAGGCAGACACCATCGGCGGCTTCAACGCCATGCTGGAAAAGCAGAAAAGGGAGCCCGGCGAGGCTTTTGTATCGACCATACTGTTTGACGACCGCGTCGAGGTGCTCCACGACCGGGTGAAGCTAGATGAGGCCGCGCCCATCACCGAAAAAGAATACTTCGTCCGGGGCTGCACCGCCCTGCTGGACGCGGTCGGCGGCGCCATTCACCACATCGGCAACGTCCACAAGTACGCCCGAAGTGAGGATGTGCCTGAGCGGACCGTCTTTGTCATCACCACCGACGGTATGGAAAACGCCAGCCGCCGCTACACAGCAGACAAGGTCAAACGCATGATAGAGCATGAAAAGGAGAAATACGGCTGGGAATTCCTTTTCCTCGGCGCCAACATCGATGCCGTGGAAACTGCCGCCAGCCTGGGGATATCACAAGACAGGGCGGCAAACTACCGTTGCGACGGCGAGGGCACACGCCTCAACTATGAAGTGGTAGGTCAGGCCGTAGCCGCCGTTCGTGGCCGCGCCCCGCTCGACGAGCACTGGAAGGATGCCATCGAGGAGGACTTCCGCAAACGCCGGAGCTGAAAAGCTCCGGCACAGCTTATTGTTCTCCGACTCCATGCAGGACCCACCCGAAGTCGCCGTGGTATATCATCTGCCGGGTCATGCCGCCGTCGATGCAGATGTTCTCGCCTGTGATGAAGCCCGCCTTGTCCGAGCAGAGGTAAAGCACCATATTGGCAATGTCCAGCGGATTGCCCACGCGGCCCGCGGGCTGCTGATAGGCGTCCGGGCCATCATAGACTGTGTAGTCCGTGTCTATCCAGCCGGGAGAGATGGAGTTCACGCGCACCTGCCCCGCGAGGCTCACCGCGAGCGCGTGGGTCAACGCGGAGATGCCGCCCTTGGCCGCCGTGTAGCTCTCGGTCTGCGGCTGGCTCATCCGGTCGCGCGAGGATGAGATGTTCACGATGGCCGCCCCGGGCGCGAAGTGGGGCGCGAAAAGCTTTGCGAGGTAGAACGGCGCCGTGACGCCTACGCGCAGCGCGTAGTTGAACTCCTCGTAGGTACAGCTGTCGAGACCCTTCATGAGCGGAAGAGCGTTGTTGACGAGGTAGTCCACATGTCCGAAGTCCGCCACCACCTTAGCAGCAAAGTCCTCGAGCACGGCTTTGTCGCCGATGTCGCCGGTGTAATAGCCGCCGGGCAGCAGGTCGATGACGCAAACTTCGGCCCCATTTCGGCGAAACTCCTCCGCGATGCACCTGCCTATACCCTTCGCGCCGCCGGTGACGACGGCGATCTTGTCCTTGAACATGGCCGAACCTCCTATATTATTATCCCCTCGCAGTGGTCGATCTCGTGCTGGATTATCTCCGCCGTCCAGCCGGTGAAGGTCTTTGCGCGCTCCTGAAAGCGCTCGTTCTGCCAGCGCACCTTGATTGTCTTCCAGCGCCTGACACGGCGGGTACCCGTGAGGGACAGACAGCCCTCCTCCGCTTCGTACGGCCCGGACTTTTTGACTATCTCCGGGTTGAACATGAGCATGTACTCGCCCTCGTTATCAAAGGCGATAATGCGCTTGTTGACGCCTATCATGTTCGCCGCCATGCCCACGCAGCCGTCTTTGTGGTGCTCCAGCGTCTCCATCAGGTCGGCTGCAAGCTGCATATCCTCCGGCGTAGCCGTCTCAGCTTTCCGCGCGAGGAAGGCCTCGTCCTTGCAGATGTCACGAATCATGTTTTCCCCTCCTTGGGCCGCCAGCCCTTGTACATGTACTTGACATGCAGTTTTTAGTATTATGTAGTTGCCTTGTGTGGTCAGCATTCTCTCATAGTCCATTTGTATGCAAAAAGCCCCCTGGAACCGTTTGGTTTCAGGGGGCTTGGTCGGAGTGGTGAGACTCGAACTCACGGCCTCCAGCTCCCAAACGTGTGTCTGAACCTTCAGCCAGCACTCTACCGCCCTCTTTGGCCCTTTCTTCTGCTCCGGCAGTTCCTCTTTAGCACTCTTTTGCCCTGCTTGTTTCAAGAAACCCTTTCGTCTTTTGGGATTTGTGTGGGATTGGATTCTGTATATTAAAAGATGTTCCGTCCGGGGTGAGCGGCGATAACAGGCCGGATCACCCCAGAGGAGCGGCGCAGGAAATGCGCCGCATAAACAAAGAATAAGCCCTGGCGTGGCACGTCCTTTCTCAAAAGACGGAAAATGTGTATGTAGTCGCAATAACTCGCTCATAATCGGATTCTTGTCATGTAATCAGCAGATGACAAGAAAGACAACAAGCAATATCGTTCGGAACTGTCATTCTTCTGCAAACAGTCCATTCTTTTCGGTAGCTATTTCCCTTTTTCTGTGGTATTGTTCGGTTGCCGAAAGGAGACGACGATATGCAGAAAGGAAATAGCTACACCGTAGGACAGTGGTGCGACCGCTGGTTTTGGGAGAACCAGAGCAGATGGAGCGGCAGCACAGTGGGTGGATACCGCAACCTGATATACCGCCACATCCTCCCCGGGATCGGGTGCATCCCGCTGGCGGAGCTGTCAGAAGACACCGTCACCAGTTTCTATGACGGTCTGCGGAACCAGGGACTCAGTGCCAGAAGCGTCTGGTGCGTCCATCTGCTCCTGCGGCGCTGTATGGACGAAGCGGCCCGTGACCAAGCCATTTCCTATAACCCGGTGCGGCTCTGCCGGGAGCCGCAGGCAGAGGAATATAAGACTGCTCCCTTACGCCTGGGGCAGCTCCAGCGGTACCTGAACGCGGCGGAACAGCTCGGCATACTCCCTCTCATCTACACAGGACTATCCAGCGGCCTGCGGCAATGTGAACTCATCACCTTGTCGTGGGCCGATTTTCATATCCGCTGCCGGTATATCCTCAAGGGTCAGCGCCTGCTGGCCCTCAACCGTAAGGCGGAGCATCTTCTGGAACGCATACCGGAAACCGGCCGCTATGTGTTCCTCAACCCCAAGACTGGAGAACCATATCAGCTCCACGAGTTCTATTACCTGCACAAGCGGATACTGAAACAGGCTGGCCTGCCGTGGGTGGCCTTCCGGAACCTGCAGCGCCAATGCATGGAGGTGGGGATATGACGCTGAAAGAGTACATCGTTCACTGGCAGGAGGTCTATGACAAGAAGCAGAGCCGCCCGACCACATACGCCGCTCATGGGTATCTCTTCAAAAACCACATCCTCCCCGGCTTGGGGAATATACCGCTGGAGGAGTTGACTGCGGAACAGGTCGGAGATTTTCTGGAGGAGAGAAAACACTTTGGCGGTCACCGCCCGGAGAGCCCTGAATATCCAGGGCTGGGAGAACACACCATGCGGCACATCCACCGACTGCTCCAGCAGTGCTTGGACCGAGCGATCCAGGACGGCCTGATAGCGGAAAACCCCGCCCGTGCGTTTCATTATCCAAAGCCCAAGAAGGTCAGCGCCAATGTGCTGATGCCAGCAGAAGTGGAAGACTATCTGGATGCGGCGGAGCGGTTAGGTTACCTCCCCATGTTCCTGCTGGCACTGACCGCGGGTCTTCGGCAAGGCGAACTGATTGCGCTGAAGTGGAGTGACCTGGACGTAACGGAACGGACTCTGACCATTTCAGAGAGTCGCTCGGTGGAACGGCGGGAGCTGGTGGAGTACCAAGGCGGCATCAGGACCGTCAGCCTGACGGAGGAAGCGGTTGAGCTCCTGCGCATGGAACACGCCAGGCACTCCAGCAGCCCGCTCATGTTCATGCACCCGGCCACGCAAAAGCCCTACTCGCCCCAGATGGTGCGCCGGATGCACAATGAGATCATCAAAGAGGCCGGGCTGGATCACATTCGGTTCGCCGATCTCCGGCACACTTGCGCCGTCCTATCTCTGAAAAACGGAATGGACACGAAAGAGGTTTCTCAGATGCTGGGGCATTTCCGAACTTCAATGACGCGACAGAACTACGCCCCCTACCTGGCCAGCCACGCCGCCAAAAACGAAAACACCTCCAGTGAAGTATCCCGGGAGGAACTGCGGCAAGCGGCAGATTTCCTGGATAATCTCCTGAAATTTTGATAGCTATTGTGCAGAAGGTGTGGTATATGTTTGGGTCGCAAGGAGATGATGACGATGGAAAACAAACTGCTCAAAGAGCTGTATGATTGCTTTTATGTCCGCCCGGAGCTTGATGAACAGGAGAACGAAGTGGAGGAGTGCCACAAGGCGTTGATTGCAGCTCTGGAAAAGCCGGAGCGAAGACTGGTGCTGCGGATCATCGATGCCCAGGACTCTATCAGAGAACAGACCTCCCTCGACAGCTTTATCGCCGGCTTTGAGCTGGCTTGGAGGCTCTCGGCAGAATTATACAACGACGAAAACGAGCGCTCATTCTCCTGTCGAGCCAGGAGAGTGGGCGCTCGTTTTATAGAGGAACCGGAACAATAAGGATCAGCCTATGCAGCCCACGAAAAAGGGTGCCCAGGCATTCTGCATGCAGACTTGGGTCTCAGCGTTCCCACAGAAGAACTGCGTCCGCTATGGCCTGCTCAAATTCAGCCTGAGCCAGACCAAGGAGTTGCAGGTAGCTCTTCTTTGATTTTCTGCTTCACACGATAGTAAGTTATTATGGCGCAGTTTTCAGATTTACCAAACAATTCATCAATCTGCGTACAGGGTAGCTCCGCAAAGACCCATAATTATTTCAAGCATATAGAATAAAAATCGTGCGAATTTATCACTCTCTTGCTTTATCCGACTGAATATGCTATTATTATACATAATACTGTCAGGTATTGGAATGCGCATTGGCAATATGGCTGCAGTAGACCGAATGCTCTGCCAAGCGGCAGAGCATTTTTCATATATCGGTATGGAGGAGATATTTTATGGCTGTCAGTTATAAAAAACTCTGGAAGTTACTCATTGACAAAGATATGAAGAAGAAAGACTTATGCGAAAAGGCTGGTATCAGCCCAGCATCCGTCACTAAAATGGGTCGGAATGGTCATGTTACCACAGAGATTCTCCTGAAGATTTGTACTGCGCTGGATTGCGGTATCGAGGATATCATGGAGATTGTGCCTGAAACAAAATGCGGAGACTGATATTGTCCGGTTTATAGGACAGATAAACTTTTAAGATTATATTAGCACTCAGAAGAGGATTGACAACTATGCCCAAATATCTTGATTTATTCGCTGGTGCCGGTGGCCTGTCAGAAGGTTTTGTCCGCGCGGGTTTTGAGCCTATAGCCCATGTGGAAATGGACGTAGCTGCAAGCTATAGTCTTAAGACCCGTATGGCATATCATTGGCTGAAGCAAAACAATAAATTGAATATATATACCCAGTATCTCAATAGAGAGATTTCTCGCGAAGAGTTCTACGGAAAAATACCCAAGCCCGTCTTGAATTCGGTTTTAAACTATGAAATCTCCGAGGAAACTCTGCCAGCTATTTTTTCGGAGATTGATGCCATCCTGAACGGCAAACATTTGGATTTGATTGTTGGTGGCCCACCTTGCCAAGCATATTCCCTTGCAGGAAGATCACGCTCTGAAAGTAAGATGATTGGTGATAAACGTAGCTATCTCTATAAATTGTACGCAGAATTTTTAAGGCGTTATGAGCCTGAATATTTCGTGTTTGAAAACGTGGTTGGGTTACTATCTGCCAAAGACGAAGATGGCACGCTGCACTTTGAGAATATGCGCAAGCTATTTAAAGACTATGGCTATTCCACAGAATTTCGCACTTTGAATGCATCAGACTATGGTGTTCTGCAAAACAGGAAAAGAATCATTTTGATTGGGAAACGAGGCGGACATGAAGGCTTTTATCCGGAAATTCCAATAATCGAGAACAAATATAAAGCTGGAGAATTATTTTGCGATTTGCCAGCAATAAAAGCTGGCGAAGGTGTCATTACACCTGTGCCGACCAAACCATATTCGGGAAAATATCTCTATAAGTCTGGGATCAAGGAATATGATCTGGAGCCAGTTACATTCCATCAGGCGCGTCCTCATACGGAGCAGGATTTGGAAATCTATCGGATAGTTGTAGAGACTTGGAATAAAAAGAAAGAAAGAATCGCCTATACAGATCTGCCGGAAAGATTACGCACTCATAACAACACCAAGTGCTTCTTGGACAGATTCAAAGTCGTTGCAGGAAATCTTCCATACACTCAGACGGTTGTTGCGCATATTTGCCGTGATGGGCATTACTATATTCACCCGGATATTAAACAAAACAGGTCTCTAACTCCCAGAGAAGCAGCAAGAATTCAGACATTTCCGGACAACTATTATTTTGAATCCGTCACTGGGAAACCCTCGCGTACTTTAGCTTATAAACAAATAGGAAATGCAGTTCCGGTGTGCTTGGCATATAGTGTAGCCAAAGCGTTGCGTAACTTTTGGACTCTGTAAATTGGTATTCCTTGTGGGCCTCAAAGATAGCAGACACACAGTTATGAGGTGAGTTTATGAAAGAGAAAATAGTCATGCCATATGCACCGATCCTGGTAGAATCGACACGGTCAATTGGCTACTCTTTTGAAGCTGCAGTTGCAGATATAATTGATAATAGCATCAGTGCGTCTGCGACAGAAGTGCATATATGTTTCTCATCCAAAGACCCGCAATGGCTGTGTATTGAGGATGACGGATGGGGTATGACCCCACAGGAACTTGAGAACGCTATGCGCTATGGTAGCCAGAGTTCCACAGAGGTGCGCAGAAAGGATGACTTAGGACGATTTGGTCTTGGCCTAAAAATGGCATCTTTGTCTCAGTGCAGGAAGGTAACTGTACTCACCAAAAAAGATAAAATTATTTGTGCGGCATGCTGGAACCTTGACTATATAATTCAACAAGAAAACTGGTCTCTTCAGTTCTTTTCTGAAAACGAGATTGAAAATCTCCCAGGATATCGGTACCTGAAATTAAAGGAATCTGGCACAGCTGTTATCTGGGAGGGCTTTGATCGTCTGAAGCAGGCTGCATCCAAAGTGCAAAAGGCCTTCGATGAAAAAATTGAGCTGACCAGAAAACATGTATCTCTTGTCTTCCACCGTTTTTTAAACGATGAAAATCCAAAAAACCGACTGTCTATATACTTCAATGGTGAAACAGTAAAGGGTATTGATCCATTCTTGACGAAACACCCCGCAACACAGCCGCTGAGTGAACAGGTGCTGAGAGTTGCATCGGAGGAGATCCGTGTGAAACCGTATGTGCTGCCCTACATCAGCAAATTGTCTAAGCAGGATATTGCAGCCATTGGCGGTAAAGAGGAATTGCGTCAGAAGCAGGGATTCTACATATACAGGAACAAACGCCTGATTATTTGGGGAACTTGGTTCCGGTTGATCAAGCATAACGAGTTGGGAAAACTGGCACGGGTACGAGTGGATATTCCGAACTCTTTGGATCATATTTGGGAAATTGACATTAAAAAGTCTCGGGCTTCCCTTCCTCATTTTATCAAAAAGAATTTGGTAGATATTGTTGAAAACACAGTGGGCCGCAGTGAACGGGTATATAAATATCGCGGCAGAAATGTGCAGACGGATAATCTCGTTCATGTTTGGAATCCCATTGATGATCGTGGCCGGTTCCAGTATCAAATTAATCGTCAACTCCCGGTTATCCAAATGCTTGAAGCGAACCTGAGCGAAGGCGGCGGAGCTATTCTGGAGGCATTTATCAAAATGCTGGAGGACGCCTTTCCGTATTCCGACGTATATTACAGAATGGCCAAGAGTGAAGCTAATGTTACAGAAGGCTCATTGGAAACCAATGAAGTATACTGTATGGCAGAGCAGATGGTTCATCAAATCGAGAGCATAGGTGGCGATGTGGCCGCATTTCTGAAAACTATGGATAAGATGGACTTCTTTCTAAAGTACCCGGATGTGGTATCACAGATCAGAGAGGTATATGGTAATGACGGATAATCAGAAGAATATTATCGGCACCATACTGCTGAATATGAGTGCCAGCACGCTTCCTGTTACAGAAGAAATGATTTCCAATCTGGTGGACATGAATGATAACATGAACGCCATGATGTATGGTACACCTCAAATGACTCCTGAAGAGCGGCAGGAAGTAATTAATGCGCTCCATGCTGCACTTTTTGTCAGAATTGATAGGGGCCATTATGTTAAGGAAAACAATCATACTCCATGGTATATGGCGGCAAAGGCAGAAAATCCGTCTAAGTTCTGGGATCGATATCGGCTGTATCTTCTGAAGGAAAAACATTGGAATGGCGATACCATCAACGAACTTGACAAGACGACGGACGAAATTATGGATTTGCTGGGCAATCCCGTTCAGGCAGATGGATTTATGCGGCGGGGACTATGCATTGGTGATGTGCAGTCCGGTAAGACCTCTACCTATATTGGCTTGATTAACAAGGCGGCTGATGCACATTACCGGGTTATTATTCTCCTTACCGGCACAATTGAAAAATTGCGCCGGCAGACCCAACAACGTATTGACGAAGGATTTATTGGGCTGGACAGCTATGCGTTTACTTTGGAGAAGGGTCGTGTTCAGGTGGGTGTGGGTGCCATTGATCCAACTACCAGCGGTTGGGCGGTTACATCCACCTCAAGTGACTTCAATGCAGCCACTGCCAAAAAGGTAGTCGGACAGTTATCGGGTATCAGTGCACCAGTCATTTTTGTCCTGAAAAAGAACAAGAGCGTTCTGGAAAAGCTGGAGCATTGGCTTAGATTCTATAATATCAACCCCATTACTAAAAAAATTGATTTGCCGATGTTGCTGATTGATGATGAGGCTGACAATGCTTCCGTTAACACCAAGGCAGACGATGTTACGGCTATTAACAAGGGTATTCGGAAGTTGCTGGCACTTTTTGAACGGGCCAATTATGTTGGCTTTACCGCCACACCCTATGCCAACGTATTTATTGACCCGGACTCTGAAGAGGAGATGCTGAAACACGATTTGTTTCCCCGGGATTTCATTTACGCTCTTGAGGCACCGGACAATTATATCGGTGCACGCAGTATTTTTGGTGAAGATGCGCCCTGCGGATATATGCTGGAGTCCAACGATGATTGTGAATATGCCCTTCCTATTGTTCACAGGAAGGAAGATGCACTGCAATTCATCCCTGAGAGCTTGAAAGAAGCATTGGCAGCATTCTTTATTGCGAATGCTGTACGTGATTTGCGTGGTGACAAAAAGACCCACCGCACAATGATGATCAATATTTCCCGTTTTATTGCAGTACAAAACCAGATAACCAAAGTAGTTGACAGCTTTGTCCGTGACTGGAAACGTGAGATACGCAACTATTATCTGACGGGAAGCGACGCACTTCAATACGATTCCTTCAACTTTATCAAGAAAGTCTACGATAAATATTACAAGCAGTTTGCTTCAAATCCAGATTTTGCAAAACTGAAGCATTTTACATGGGAACAGATCCAGGAAGTATTGTATCCTGCTATTTCCCGTATAGAGGTGCGCACTATCAACGGCGGTAACGCTCCCAAAAATCTGGACTATGAGCGATATGAAAAAGCTCCCGACGATATCGGTTTAAGACTGATTGCGGTTGGCGGCCTCAGCCTGTCCAGAGGCCTTACCCTGGAAGGTCTTAGCACCAGCTATTTCTACCGCAATTCTTCCATGTACGACACATTGATGCAGATGGGCCGCTGGTTTGGCTATCGGAATAATTATCAGGATTTATGCAAAATCTGGATGCCTGAACTGTCCATGGCTTGGTACAGCTATATTTCCACCGCAACCGATGAATTGCGTGCGGAAGTGAAGCGTATGCAGAACGAGGATATGACTCCGACAGATTTCGGTCTGGCTGTGAGATCGGATATTCAGGGACTTCTGGTAACGGCCCGGAACAAAATGCGGTCTGCCAGGGATTATGAAACTGTCGTGAACTTCAGCGGTGAGGTTGTGGAAACCAAATATGTTCATAGTACTTTGGATGTCCTTCGACGGAATTTCGGAGTGACCAAGGAATTCCTTTTGCGCTTAAGGGAAAACTATACAGTTTATCAAGGCCCATCGCAACTTGCGGTAAAACATCCGCAGATTCTTGGGGTAAAAAAAGAAGCTGTTATAGATTTCCTGCAGGGATTCTCTGCCCACACTATGAACACAGCAACGGGATTTGACATTCCTAAAATACTTGATATGTTCAACGATGATGAAACGGGCATCTTTGATGTATGGGATGTCCTAATCGCTGGTGGTACAACCATTAATAACCCCGCAATACAGTTTGCTGGCTTGAACATCCATCCGGTGGTGCGTAGCTTTGCTTACCGTAAAGATACCAAATCCCTGCAAATGTCTGGCAAAAACTCCCGACTGGGCAGTAAGGATCTGGCCAAGGGTGGCATGACACAAAAACAGGTTGAAGACATGGAAGCCGGGCATGGTGGGAGCGGAAAATCCTTCAGCGAAAACTTTTATTTTAAGTCTGGCATCAAGCGCAACCCTCTGTTGGTTATATATCCTGTGAAACTGACTCCGCCCAAAGATAATGAAGCAGCCGAACAGAAAAAAGCCAAGCAGGATATTATCGATGCTGTGGACTTCCCCATTATTGGTCTCAGCATTGGCGTTCCGGCAATTCAGGGCATGGGGCGGATCAGTCTGAAGTACAAAGTTAATAAGCAGAAGTGGATGGAAATCTTTGGCGCTGATAGTGCGGATGATTTCGATGAAATCGACGAGACTATCCCGGAGGATTGATTATGGCTGATATAAAGACAATATTCGGCGCGATCGATCATCTGAACACATATCAGCGTGTCAGCGGCACGCATTTGTTGGATCTGTATATTGGAATTGATGACGCAGCAAGATGGACCTTGCTGTTGATTAGTGAGTACCCGCCGATGAAGGTTACATCGTCCCGCATGATTCTGGTCAAATCCGGCAGACGTCCTGACAAGAAGTGGTCTCTTTCTTTTTCTCTGGTTGATGACAGCTATAGCGATATGTTTGTCCTGTTTTGTGAGGATATTATCTATTCCTCTGCCTGTATCACAAGCAAAGAAAAAGCCGCCAGATTTGTGGGAAAGCGATATAAGGAATGGCGGGAAATGCTGGCAAACACTCATGGAAGCTTACTGTCCCCAAAAGAAGTGAAAGGTCTGCTGGGGGAAATGTATTTCCTGAAGTTTTTCCTCTGCGCCCGATATGGTGCAAAAGAAGCTGTTCTTTCCTGGACCGGCCCCAAGCATTTGCCGCAGGACTACATAATTGATGATACTTGGTATGAGGTTAAGACGGTGTCAAGCAGCAGAACTGAAGTTACTATATCTTCGATCGAACAGTTGGATTGTGTAAAACCGGGAGAACTCATAGTTATTAGAGCGGATAAAACCAGTGTAACTAATACGGATGCAGTCAATCTGAACACGCTGTATAAAGACTTGCTTGCAATGCTTTCCGATGATGATACCAGAGAGCAGTTATCCACAATGCTGTTGCGTTATGGATACTATCCCAGACCTGAATACGAGGAGGAAGAATACACATTTGAAATTAAGGGAACAGCCAGATATGCGGTATCTTCCGATTTCCCGTGTATCCGGCGAACCAATTTGCCCCAAAGCATAACTGAAGCAAAATATTCCCTGTCGCTTGCTGCCATCGATTCTTACAGGAAGGAGTGATTCCGTGGATATCAAGGAATTCAGAAATGGAATATTGGATGAGATACATTTCAACGCATCCATCAACGGAACATCTCCCCGGGAAGAGTTTCTGGCGATGTATTCCGGTACACTGGTTGAAGCGGAAGAGTTTGAGGATTTTGAGCAACTGGCCTATGAAGGTGTTGGTTCCAGGAACAGAAGAATCCTGATTGACGGTTACTACTACAGCGAACTGGAAAATTGTCTCATCATTGTAGCTTGCCCATTCTCCGACAGCATTGAAGTTCAGTCTTTGACCGCCAAGGATGCAGAAGTGCATTTTAATCGGGCCAGAGCTTTTGTAGAGGAATCAAAGTCTGGATTTATACAAAAATATGCTGAAGAAAGTTCTCCGGGGTATGGACTGGCAATAGACATTCAAAAGCGATATGCCAATGTTACGAAGTATAAATTCTACCTTCTGACCGATATGGCAATGAGCAGCCGTATTCGTGAGATACCCAGCACCAAAATTGGCGACGCTGTTGCTGAATACCATATCTGGGATATTGCACGTTTGCAAAACCTGTATGCATCCAAGACAGGTAAAGAGGATATCATAATAGACCTAAAAGAGTTCTCGGAAAGTGGCATCCCCTGCCTGCAGGCTGGCTCCAACGAAGAATATACAGCGTACCTGTGCAATATTCCAGGCTACATATTGGCCTACCTATATAACACATATGGAGGCCGTTTGCTGGAAGGCAATGTGCGTTCCTTCCTCTCTGCAAAAGGAAAAATCAATAAGGGAATTCGAAATACTATTCTGAACGAGCCCAGTATGTTTTTTGCATATAATAATGGTATTGCGGCGACGGCTTATGCAGTGGAAGTGGAAACTGGCAGCGGTTGCACATATATCACGAAAATCACATCGCTTCAGATTGTCAACGGTGGGCAGACTACTGCTTCTTTGGCTGCGGCAATCATAAACGATAAGGATCGTGCAAACGGACTGCGGGATATTTATGTCCCCATGAAATTATCTGTGGTTACTCCGGAAAAGGCGATGGTGCTGATTCCGAATATTGCAAAATACGCTAATAAGCAGAACAAAGTTAGTGATGCTGACTTTTTCTCTAACCATGCATTCCATGTCAGAATGGAAGATTTCTCCCGAAGAGTGACTGCTCCTGCAGTTATGGGCAATCAGTACGGCACTTACTGGTATTACGAACGGACCCGTGGCCAGTATAAGCAGGAACAGAGCCGTATGTCCAAGGCTGAAAAGGACAAGTTTCTTATCCAGCATCCTAAGGCGCAAATGTTCACAAAAACCGATTTGGCAAAGTTTTATAACACTTATCGCCAGCTTCCACATCAGGTCAGTACCGGTGCCCAGAAGAACTTTATCCATTTTGCAGAATGGACCAGCGCAGCATGGGACAAGGATGAGGCTATCTTCAACGAGAGGTTCTTCCGACAGATTGTGTGTCTGAATATCATGTACAAGAAGGTCGATTACATTGTAAAACACGCTTCTTGGTATGAGATGGGTTATAAGGCACAGGTTGTAGCCTATACGCTTGCGTATTTATTCTATCGAATCGGGACGGAGTGTCCCGATTGTGCATTCGATTTCAAGACAGTCTGGAACCAGCAGAGTGTATCACACGCCACAGAAATTGAACTGGAAAAAATTGCAGAGGCAATGTACCATCATTTGGTTTCTCCAAATAGAGAAGTGCAGAATGTTACGGAATGGGCCAAGCGTGAGGCGTGCTGGAAAAAAGCAAAGACTATCTCAATCCCACTTAGTGCCAATTTCCAAAAGGAGCTGGTCAGTTCCGCAGAAGATGCTGAGGCTAAGAAAAGTGCCCGTCAGGAGCAGAAACAGGAGAACGGTGCCTCTGCTATGATTCAGGTAGCGGAATATGGTATTGAGAACTGGAAAGCACTGCTTACTTGGGGAATTCAAAATCGTATTTTTAACCCACAGGAAATTTCTTTCCTTAAAGCGGCGATTTCAATGGAGAGTGGAAAATTTCCAAGCGAAAAGCAGTGTGGCCGCATTTTACAAGTATTAGTGAAGGCCAGAGAAGAGAGTTGGCCCCGTTAAGCAATGCTTAGCCAGTTAATTCCTCTTCACAAAGGAGTGACATATCATGGCAGATGTGCATACGCCGGAACAACGCAGATACAATATGTCTCGCATCCGCAGTAAAAACACAAAACCGGAAGAGTTGGTTAGAAAATACCTGTTTTCAAAAGGCTTTCGATACAGGAAAAATGATGCCAGGCTTCCAGGAAAACCGGATATCGTTCTGCCAAAATATAAAACTGTTATTTTTGTGAATGGATGTTTTTGGCACGCGCATAAAGGCTGTAAGTATTTTGTATGGCCAAAAAACAACGCTGACTTTTGGAAAAAGAAAATAGAGGGCAATGTTCTCCGCGATAGAAAGAATTTCGAACTGCTTGCCGCTATGGGGTGGAAAGTAGTCACGATATGGGAATGTGAGCTTAAGAAAAGTGTGGTATGCAAGACATTGGTGCGGTTAGAAGAGGAACTTCGTGATATCAACACACAGCCGATAAAGGTCATCTGCTTTGGCGACTCTAACACCTACGGCTACGATCCCCGGGGCTATTTCGGTGGACGCTATGACGCGAATAGCCGGTGGGTGGATATTCTGGCTGCGGAGACCGGATGGACGATCTCTAACATGGGACAAAACGGCCGCGAGATTCCGTCGGCCGCTCCTGCCTTTCCTGCTGATACGGATCTACTAATCGTTATGCTGGGGACCAACGATCTGCTCCAGGGTCGCAGTCCGGAGCAGGCGGCTGAAAAGTTGGAGAGCTTCCTTGCGGCGGTACCGTTAGACCGAAGCAAGATCCTGCTGATCGCGCCGCCGATGGCACTGGGTGCGTGGGTGCCCAGCACAAATCTCGTTGATGACTCCCATACCTTCGCCCGATGCTGCAAAGCCTTGGCGGAGCAGTTGGGCATCCGCTTTGCCGATGCCGGAAGATGGGACATCCCTCTGGCCTATGACGGCGTACATTTCACGGAGCAGGGGCACAAGGCCTTTGCCACCAAACTTCTGGAGGAACTCAAATGAAACGAATGTTACCTCTACTCATTTCCCTTTTGCTGTTGCTGACCGGATGCGGCGGGAATACAGCTGACGGCTCCTACCAGCAGATCACCCAGGAAGAAGCCAAAGAGATGATGGACTCCCAGGAGGTCATCATTCTGGATGTGCGGGAGCAGGACGAGTACGACAGCGGCCACATCCCCGGCGCTGTCCTGCTGCCGGTGGGTAGCATTGACGAAACAACTGCCGCCGAGGTGATTCCTGACGAGGATTCCACGGTGCTGGTCTACTGCCGCAGCGGAAACCGCAGCAAGACCGCCTCTTCCACACTGGCGGAGCTGGGCTACACCAACATCTACGAATTTGGCGGCATCAATACCTGGCCCTATGAGACGGAGTCGTAAGGTGGGTAGTGGACGTAAGCGGCACAAAATATGCGCCGCCTAAACAAAGAAATAGCTGCAGGAGTATATGGACGGCAGCACAAGAGTGGATGATACGCCCGTGCATCAGGCGCTCCGGGAAGCCCTAGCAAACTGCTTGGTCAATGCAGACTATTACGGCAGGCAGGGCCTGGTTATCATCAAAAAGCGGGATGCTATCACCATGTCCAACCCCGGCGGTTTCCGCGTTGAAATCGATGCGGCGAAAAGCGGCGGTATCTCCGACCCCCGCAACGGAACCATGCTGAAGATGTTCAACCTCATCGATATCGGTGAGCGTGCCGGCAGCGGCATTCCAAATATCTTCCGCGTCTGGCGTGAGCAGGGCTGGACAGAGCCCATCATAGAGGAGTCCTCAGAGCCGGATAGAACGGTTCTGTCATTATCGCTACTCAAAAAAGAAAGTAGCGATAAGCAAGTAGCGATAAAAAGCGGCGATAAAGGGGCAGAAAGTTTGACGCACTCAAAATTCAAATTGAGGGATAAAAATGAAAACTTACGAGGAGTTAGTGACGATTTTTGAAAATGCAAATCGTGCATTCCTGCTGGCAGAGCGCAGCTTGTTTCGAACAAAAGTTGCCGAACGGACTCTGTGTGGTGCTCTGATGCTACATATTCATGATACCATCAAGGAAGATGACTCTTATGCGGGGTATTATACCGATGTGGAGTATAACAGAAATCGAGGCGGCATCAAAACCATTCGGAAGACTATTCGGGGCCAACATGAAGAAATAATCACCATAAACTGTGATTTAATTCTTCACAGCAGAGGCGAAAATGTGGAGCAGGATAATTTGATTGCTATTGAAATGAAAAAATCCACTCGCCGGACAGAGGAAAAACAGGCAGACCGCGAACGTCTTATGGCTCTTACAAAGGATTCCTTTGATGATGTGTGGGCATGGAATCACAATTTGCCGGAACATGTTTGCCGCTACACTTTAGGCGTGTATTATGAAATCAATTATAGGAGAAGAGAAATTGAAGTTGAGTATTATCGCCGCGGAGAGCTGGTTCGGTCTTATACGGAATATTTTGCTTACTAATACGCTACGACTCTTTAACTATTTCTTTCTCGTTCTTTGCGCAGGTTGCGTCAATGATTATGTAACGGCACTGGTCAGTAACAAAACATTAAAATATAAAGGATCTATTTGAGTCGAAAGATTCCTCGAAGAGAGAGCAAATGATTGCTGCAAAATCGCAATGACCAAACAGTGTCCGAAAGCGTATGCAGAAAGATCAGGTGACCAGATGGCAGACAGAAAAATCCGCGCAGGCTACTACCGGCGGTACGACGGCAAGCTGATCTATCTGGTCACGGCAGCCGAGGATGCGGAAACCGGTGAGGAGACAGTCATCCTGCGCTCCTATTCTTTTTCTGAGGTTCCGCAGTACTTCACAATGAGCAAGAAATCCTTCTGCGCGTTCGTAGAGATAGACGGTGAGCGGAGGGCCAGGTACAAGCGGGTCACCAATATGAAAATCACCGAGGCAGTCATATCCAATCTTGCTGAGGACGGTATGCGCGGGCCGATCCGCAAAAAGAGCGCGGAGCGGGATGCGGAATACGACTCCCGCGTTTATCAAACCGCGCCCACCTACCTTGCATACGCCAAAGACCTCTGCGAGAACTATCGTTTCGATTCGGCCAAATATCGTCTCTGCATGAACGAGAAGCGGTATGCCGCCATCACCCGAAGTGACTTTGCCAAACTGAAAGAGGACATACAGTTTCTGGACAACGCCCTGAAGACGGTACTGCAGGATTACCAAGTGTACTTTCAGGAGCGGTTCGTGGACGGTCTGTCTATCCGCAAATACGCGGAAGCTCATCAGCTGAACCGCGGCAGTGTGGACTACCTGCAAAAGAAGCTGCTCACTGCGCTGGCGCAGCTGTTAAAAGAGCGGGATGAAGCAGACGGGATTTGTCGTCTGCGCCCCAAAACAACTTGATACATTTACATCAGGACGAGAGCGTCTGCCAAATGGCAGGCGCTCTTTTTCTGTCGATTTTATGTCAGTCCGCTATATGGTTCGGCTAAGTAGTGGGGGGGATTTTCAAAATGAATTTTGAGGAACGGTCAATTGAAAATACGCAGCTACTCAGCGGTGAGGTGATGCTCATGTCTGAATGAGCGGACAGTGTATGGAGGATGATGTTTGTGCCGCAAACGAAGAAAGGACAGGAGGTGCTGTATGAAGTTCCGGCAGTGGCCCAAACGCGATCCCAACAAAAACTATTTTCTGGTTCCCAACGAAGTGTTTCACATCGGTCTCAGTCATCCGGAGATCTCAATCTACTGCTACCTGCTGAGCATCGAGGACAGAGAAACCTATCAGTGCTGGCCCAGCCACAAGACCATCGGCAAGGCGCTGGGGATGTGCAAAAACACGGTCAGCAAGTATGTGCGCGGCCTGGAGGAGAAAGGTCTCATCCGCACCGAGCCGACCATGATACGGAGCAAGGACGGCAGGCCGCTCAACGGAAACCTGCTCTACACCATCTGCCCCATCCAGGCGGCGGTGGAATCGTTCTACGAGCGGCAGTTCCGGCAGCTGGAGGAGGATGTTGCCCGTCAGAGGGCGGCGGAGCGTCTGGCGGAATCCGTCCGCAAAAGCCCCCAGAACGCCCTGTGTGCGCCTTTGGGCAAACCTGCGGGGGTGGATACCCCCTCGGGCTTGGAGGGCGGATTTGGGCCGCTTTCGGGGGCGTTTCCAGAGCGGGCTTCTGAATCGCTTCCGGGGGTGGAGGAAAACGCGGGGACGAAGGAAAAAGCAGGATAAAACCCTGGCGCCGCAAGCGTCGCCCGGCCGGTCACGTCTGCCCGCAGTGCGGGCAGTTTCGGGGAGCGTAGGCTGGCGTCTTTGACGGGCAGAAAATAGGCCGCTGGCGTCAGCTTTCCCCCAAAACCCTGTGTTGCAGGCTTTTTGCCGATGTCTGTTTGGAAGAAAGGAGAGTTTTCATGGGTAACGAAACGAAAGAGCGGCTCCCGCTGCGGATGAAACCGGAAACCAGCCGCAGGCTGGAGCAGTGGTACGCCGCGGACAACTGCCGGAGCAAAAATGAGTTCGTGGAAAAGGCCGTCAACTTTTATGTTGACTATCTGGAGATGCAGGACAGCCAGTCCCTGCTGCCCACGGCGCTGCTGGCCGCGCTGGACGGCAGGCTGGGCCGGCTGGAGGATCTCATCGCCAGGCGGGAGTTCACCCGGGAGGTGGAGCTGGATCTGCTCATCGGGATCATCGCGGATGCGGTGGAGGTAGACCGGGACGATCTGAAACGCAGGCGGGCGCAGAGCGTTCGGAACGTAAAAGCCACCAACGGACTTATCTCGCTGGAGAAGCGCGCACGCTCCGCCGGGGAGCCGGACTGGGATGGTGACGAATGGCAAGACTGATCCTGAAAAGTCCCTACATCAAAAGCATCGGCGGCGCGGCGGGTTACCTCCGCTACATCGCAACCCGGCAGCGGGTAGAGATCCTTCCGGATGACCGTCCGCCCACACGCAAGTAGGAGCAGCTCATCGCTAAGCTGGTGAAGGACTTCCCGGACGCCAAAACTCTCTACGAGTATGAAAGCTTCCAGACCAAGCCCACCAAGGCGGCGGCCTCCGCGTTCATCACGCTGGCACTGGAATCCAACTGGGATGCGCTCCGGCAGTCGGAGCAGTATATGAAGTATATCGCCACCCGGCCGCGGGCGGAACGGCTGGGTTCCCACGGGCTGTTCGGGGACAGCGACGGCGTGTCGCTGGAAAAAGCGATGGAAGAACTGGAGCAGTACACCGGAAATGTGTGGACGCACATCCTCTCTCTCAAGTGGGAGGATGCGGCGCGTCTGGGCTTTGACAACGCCGCGGCGTGGAGAAATCTCATCCGCGCCCACCGCAACGAGATCGCGGCGGCGATGAAAATACCGCCCGCAGACTTCCGTTGGTACGCGGCCTTCCACGATGAGGGGGAGCATCCGCACGTCCACATGATGGCCTGGTCGGCCAAACCCGGACAAGCCTATCTCTCCAAGGAGGGCATCCGCCAGATCAAGTCCAGGCTGACCAACGACATCTTCCGGGACGAGATGCTCCACCTCTACGAGCAGAAGTCGGAGTCCCGGGACGAGCTGGTGCGGCAAGCGCGGCGGGCCATGCTGGAGCTGGTGCAGGCGATGCGGGACGGCCTGTGCGACCACCCGGAGGCCGAGCGGCTCATGCAGGAGCTGGCGGTGCAGCTGGGGACAGTCAAGGGAAAGAAAACCTACGGCTACCTTCCCAAGCGGCTCAAGGGGCTGGTGGATGAGAGCGTGGACCAGATGGAGCGGCTCCCCATCGTGCGCCAGTGCTACGACCAGTGGCTCTTGCTCCAGGGAAAGGTGGATGGCTACTACCACGACAAGCCCCGGGAGCAGCTCCCGCTCTCCAAAGAAAAGGAGTTCCGACAGATCAAAAACGCCGTCATCCGGGAAGCGGAGCGGCTGCGGCTGGGCCAGATCACCTTCGAGGACCAGGACATTGGCCAGCGGGACGAGCCGGAGCAGTTCCAAAATGCGCCTTATGCGTACTGGACGCTGCGGGAGGTCATCCGCAATGAAGAGCTGACGCTGGAGGAGCGGAGCGGCGCGGTATCGGAGCTGGAAAAGCTGGCGAAGGGCGGCGACCGCTACTCCCAATACCTGCTGGGCAAGCTCTGGCGAGACGGCCCTCTGCTGATCCCCAACGGATTGGAAGCCCGGTATTGGTTCGAGCAGGCCGCCCGGCAGGGGCATCTGGCGGCGCAGTACGCCCTGGCCAAACTGTATCTCTCGGACGATCTGGAGGTGCGGGACACCGCGCGGGGCATGGACTGGCTGCGCACCGCCGCGGAGGGCGGAAACCGCTGGGCCATGTACCGCTTGGGCAAAGAGCTGCTCCGCGGCGAGAACACAAAACAGGATGCGGCGGGCGCGGTGGAGTGGTTCACCCGATCTGCCGAGCAAGGCAATCCCTATGCCCAGTACCTGCTGGGCAAGCTGTACCTCATGGGAAAGGAAGTGCCCCGGGATGCGGAGCAGGCAATCCTCTGGCTAACCCGGTCGGCGGAGCAGGGGAACGAATACGCCCGGTACCTTCTGGATCACAGGGAGGAACAGCGCCCACCCGACGTGATGCTGGCGGTGACCCGGCTGCTCTACCACATGAGCCGGGTGTTCCAGGATAACTCCCTGCCCCAATCCCGCCCCGGCGGTATCCAGATCGACCGCAAGCGGCTCAGAAAGCTGCGGGAGAAGAAGATCGCCCAGGGCCACAAGCTGGACGACCATGAGGAGCAGCAGTCCGAAATGACCATGTGAGCGGCGCAGAAAATGGGCCGCAAAACAAGGAATAAAATCCCTTCCGCGGGAAGGGTAGAAAGGAATCCAATGAAACGATCCAAGTATAACTCTTTCAATGAACTCCCCCTGATGCTGACCGTGCAGGATGTGGCCGATGTGCTGGGCATCGGGCTGGCCCACGCCTACGAAGTGGTCCACCGAAAGGACTTCCCCACCATCACCCTGGGCAGCCGCATCATCGTCCCCCGGGACAAGCTCATGGCGTGGATCGAGGAGCAGGCGGCCCAAAAGACGGAAATATTTTAGTAGCTATTCCCGGGATTCTGTGGTATTTGTTTGTGTTACTGAAAGGAGGGACAAACAATGGCAAAGAAACGAGCAAACGGCGAGGGCAGCATCCGCAGAAAGCCCAACGGCCGCTGGGAGGGCAGATACACCCTGGGGATCGATCCCGCCACCGGCCGGGCCATCCAAAAAAGCGTGTCCGCCAAGACACAGGCCGAGTGCAAGGAGAAGCTGAACCGGGCCATCCGGGACAACCGGGGCATCCCGATGAACCACAACGAGGATTATACCGTGGCGGAGTGGTGCAGGCTGTGGTTTGAGACCTACAGCAAGCCGGTGATCCGCCCCAACACCGCCAAGACCTACGCGAATATCATCGAGAACCACATCGTGCCGGCCATCGGGATGGTCAAGCTCAAGCGGCTCACCGCCATCCAGATCCAGCAGATGTACAACGATTCCAAGGCCCGCGGGCGGGTACAGCGGTTTGAAACGCAGACCAACACGACCCTGTCCGGCAGCACGGTGCGCCGCATCCACATGGTGCTGTCCTCGGCGCTGAAGCAGGCGGTCAAGGAGCGGATCATCCCCTACAACCCCTGCGACAACTGCCGCATCCCGCGCAAAGAGCACCGGGAGATGACCATCATCCCGCCGGAGAAGCTGGGGGTGTATCTCCGCGAGGCGGAGAAGTACGGCGTCCTGCCCATGTTCTTCCTGGAGCTGTCCAGCGGTCTGCGGCGTGGAGAACTGCTTGCGCTGCTGTGGGATGACCTGAACGTGAAGGACCGTATCCTCTCGGTGAGCAAGCAGGTCACCCGCATCGACGGGGAGCTGGTGGTGACCGAGCCGAAAACGAAGAACTCCGTCCGCAGGGTGGCACTGTCCCAGCAGGCGGTGGACATCCTGGTGCGGGAGCACGAACAGCACCCCGACAACCCCATCCTGTTCCCGTCTCCCCGCACCGGAGGCTACTGGAGCCCGGACGCAGTGTCCAGGATCAACCGCAAGCTGCTGGCAATGGCCGGCATCGAGGAGCACGTGCGCTTTCATGATTTGAGGCATACTTTTGCCACCATGGCACTCTCCAGCGGCGTGGATGTGAAGACCCTGTCCAGTATGCTGGGCCACTTCAGCGCCGGGTTTACCCTGGATACCTATACGCACATCACCAACGAGATGCAGAGGGGCGCGGCGGAGAAGATCGGAGGCTTCATGGAAACGGCCACGGCCAAGCCGGAACCCGAGCCGCCCGACCCGCCGGGGGAGAGCCGGTGCAAGGTGATACCTTTTGAGAGGGTGGGGTGAAATCAGTGATTCAAAATGGGGCGATATGTTTTCCAGCGTATCGCCCCATTTTTTCTGTCAGACAATAGGCCCGGCCAAAATCATGCCGGCGGCTGAAAAGGCACTCAACTGCGCCAGTCACGCATAAAAAATACCTTCCCCTGAAAATCTCAAGTTTCAGAGGGAGGTATTGATGCTTTGTCCTATTTCCAGTGGTTTAGTTTTGGAAGCTGAGTTTCGAAGTAGGCTCTGACCTGTTCGGGAGGCCAGGTTTCATTGGACATATGATTCTCCAGGAAACACAGCAATTCCTCAAGACTTGTATAAACAAATTTTCCGTCAGCGTAGCACCACTTGCAGTACTCTTCGTTAAAAGAGCCATCTGTCTCTCTGCTGATATTGGCATCCTCCAAGGGCATGCCACAGCACTGACAGATCAGCTGCCGGGGCGAGCCCAGCAGGGTATTGATGGAAACATCAAACAGTTTGGAAAGAAGCTTCAAAGTCTCCGTGTTGGGCACCGTTTCGCCCGTCTCCCAGCGGGATACCGCCTGCCGAGTTACATGCACCTTTTCAGCCAACTGCTCCTGTGAGAGCCCATGCTTGGTGCGCAGTTCCAGAAGAGTTTCTTTTGGTTGCATATCGATCACCACCTTACCGGAATTGTACCACGATGGAAACAAAAAGCAAAGCAACTGTCTGTTGCTCTGACTTCACCTAACTTTACCATCGGGCACAGCAGCTTTGATAAAGAAACAGACAGGGAGGTTGCTCGTCTGTGGAGTCAGGCAAAATCATGCCGGTTGCCGCAGCCGGAACCAAGCTTCTCAAACACACAGACAATTTCTTCAATCCGATGAAAGCATTCGCTGTCTTCCAGGGAGTCGCCTTATATCCTGGGACGGACGAATAACAGTAAGTCCTATGCCGCCAGGTAAATCATCGCTCTCCTTTGCCGTTAGGGATGGGTTAGGGATTTGGCGGTTTCAGCTGCTACGCTCACTCGTGCGCCCGCCGCTGTTCTGCCCCTTGAACCATCGCTGAACAGCAATCGCCCAAATTGCAAAAGCCGAATAAAAAACGCAGAAAAACCGCCTAAATAGGCGGTTTTTCTAAGAAAGGTGGTCCGAGTGACAGGATTCGAACCTGCGGCATCCTGCTCCCAAAGCAGGCGCGCTACCAACTGCGCTACACCCGGATATGAAATTGTGAGGTGGCCCGGGCGGATTCTCCCAAAGCTGGCGCGCTACCAACTGCGCAACACCCCGGTGAATTTTGATTATACTATGCCAAACGCAAATCCGCAACCTTTTCTTCGTTGAAGTTTTCGCCGGGATATGTTATCATCGGTGCGGAGTGTGATATGACTTGAGAATGAGAAAAAAGCCCAACCTCGTGCCGCGCTGGGAAAAGTGCGCCGAGCTGCTTGAAAATACACCTGAAGTCCACCGCGGGCGCTGGCTCGAAGATTTCCCGGGACATGCGCGTCTCTGCCTTGAGCTGGGCTGCGGCAAGGGCCGCTTCACCGCCGGCATGGCCGCCGCCGAGCCCGACGCGCTGCTCTGCGCCGTCGAAAAAGTCCCCGACGCCATGGTCGTCGCCATGGAGCGCGTACGCGACGCCAAGCTCACGAACGTCCGCTTCCTCGACCGCGACGCCGTGCTGCTGCCCGAGTTTTTCGCACCTGGCGAGGTGGAGCGCATCTACATAAACTTCCCCGACCCCTGGCCCAAAAAGAAGCAGTTCAAGCGCCGCCTCACGGCCCCGGGTTTTCAAAAGCTGTATTTCGACCTCCTGCCTCCCGGCGGCGAGGTCTGGCTCAAGACCGACAACGTCCCGCTCTATGAGTGGAGCCTCGAGCAGTTCCAGAACTGCGGCTGGACGCTCAAAGAGGTCACGCGCGACCTCCACGAGCACGGTATCCAGGGCGTCATGACCGACTACGAGGCCAAGTTCCACGAGCAGGGCGTCAAGATAAACCGCCTCGTGGCGGTACGCGGGGAGGTATGGCCATGCGAATGATATCCTGGAATGTCAACGGCCTGCGCGCTGTTATGAAAAAGGGCTTTGAGGACATCTTCTGGGGCCTCGACGCCGACATATTCTGCCTGCAGGAGACAAAATTGCAGGCCGGGCAGCTGGAGCTCGACCTCCCCGGCTACGAGCAGTTCTGGTGCTACGCCGAAAAGAAGGGCTATTCCGGTACCGCCGTATTCACGCGCGTGAAGCCCCTCGGCGTTTCCTACAACCTCGGCCACGACGAGCATGACTCCGAGGGCCGGGTCATAACACTCGAATACGAGGACTTTTACCTCGTCTGCGTCTACACGCCGAACTCTCAGGACGGCCTCAAGCGCCTCGACTACCGCATGCAGTGGGAGGATGCCTTCCGCGACTACCTCGTGGAACTTGACCACATAAAGCCCGTCGTGGTCTGCGGAGACATGAACGTCGCGCACGAGGAAATAGACCTCAAAAACCCCAAGACCAACCGCATGAATCCCGGCTTCACTGATGAGGAGCGACAGAAGATGACCGAGCTGCTCGACGCGGGTTTCACGGACACCTTCCGCTATCTCTACCCCGAGCTCGAGGGCGCTTACAGCTGGTGGAGCTACCGCGCGGCGGCCAGGGAGCGGAACGTGGGCTGGCGCATCGACTATTTCCTCTGCTCCAACCGTCTGGCCGAGCGCATCGACAAGGCCTACATCTGCCCTGAGATAATGGGCTCGGACCACTGCCCCGTGGGGCTGGACCTCAAGTGAGCGCGGGCTTTTCGATAGGCGGCGTGCAGTTTGCGGGCCGGGCGGTGCTCGCGCCTATGGCCGGGGTCACGGATTCCGCCTTCCGCGGGCTCTGTCTCGAGCAGGGCGCGGCGCTGGTGTACACCGAGATGGTCAGCGCCAAGGCTTTGTGCTATAATGACAGGAAAACCGGCGCGCTGCTGCATGTGCCCGAGGGCGGCAGGCCCGTCTCGGCGCAGATCTTCGGCCACGAGCCGGAGGCCATGGCCGAGGGCGCGAAACGCGCGCTCGACATCTCCGGCGCGGAGATAATAGACATCAACATGGGCTGCCCCGTGGGCAAGGTCGTCAAGTCCGGCGACGGCTCGGCGCTCATGCGCACTCCGGAGCTCGCCGCGGAGATAGTGTCCGCGGTCGCCGGGGCCGTACCCGTTCCCGTGACGGTCAAAATACGCAAGGGCTGGGACGGCGGGTCAGTCAACGCCGTAGAGCTGGCGGTGCTCCTGGAACAGGCCGGAGCCGCGGCAATAGCCGTGCACGGCAGGACTCGGGTGCAGATGTACGCCGGAAGGGCCGACTGGGACGTCATAAGAGATGTAAAGCGCGCGGTCTCGGTGCCGGTCATCGCGAACGGGGACGTGTTCTCCGGAGCGGACGCGGCGCACATCTTGAGCTATACCGGCGCCGACGCCTGCATGGTCGGCCGCGGCGCCTTCGGCGACCCCTGGCTCTTCGCCGAGATAAACGCGGTGCTCTCTGGCCGTGAGCCGCCGGAGCGCCCGCCCCTCGCCGAGCGCATGGCCACCGCCGTGCGTCAGGTGGAGACCGCCGCAGAGGAAAAGGGCGAGAGGCTTGCCTGCATAGAGGCCCGGGCGCGTCTGCCCTGGTATCTCAAGGGTGTGGCCCATTCCTCGGCCTGGAAGCAAAAATTGGTAAGAATCTCAACTCTGGACGAGCTGCGCTCCATAGCGCGCGACATCGCGCTGGGGCGTCCGCCGCTGGATGATATATTATAGAGAGTGATGGCATGACCCGGGAAGAAGAACTTGAGATCATCCTCCGGGTGCGCGCCGGTGACACGGACGCATTCGAGGCCCTGGTGCTTGAACATCAAAATAAGGTATACAGCCTCGCGCTCCGGATGGTGGGCAATGAGGAGGACGCGCGCGACATGGCGCAGGAGGCGTTCATACGCGCCTTCAACTCCCTTGCGAGCTTCCGCGGCGAGAGCAAGTTCTCCGTCTGGCTCTACCGCCTGACGAGCAACATCTGCATCGACTTCCTGCGCGGGCGCGCCAAGCGGCGCACGGTCTCCCTGAGCTGGGAGGATGAGGACGGCGAGGAGGGCGAGCTGGAGATACCGGACGAGCGTTTTTCGCCCGAGGCAAGACTCGAGCGCACCGAGCTGCGCGAGTCCGTACGCCGCGGGCTGGATCAGCTCACGCCCGAATATCGTGAGATACTGCTCCTGCGCGAGATAAACGGCCTGAGCTACGACGAGATAGGCCGTGCCCTCGGGCTGGAGGAGGGCACGGTCAAATCACGCATCTTCCGAGCCCGGAAAAAACTTTCGGAGTTTTTGATTCGAGAGGGGAACATTCCGGGGTCCATCGCGTCAAACGAGCGGAAGGGAGGTGCGGACGCATGAGCGAGTGTGACAGATATCTTGAAATGATCAGCCAGCTGGTGGATGACGAGCTGCCGGAGCCTCAGAAGACCGGGCTTTTCAAACACCTTGACAGCTGCGTGAACTGTCGCCGTGTATACGATGCGTTCAATGCCATTTCCCTTTCGCTTGGGGAGACGGCCGCGCCGGAAGACTTTGCTGAAGGCGTGATGGCCGCCGTGCGCACCCAGGGCGGCCATGGGTCAAGTCGGGCCAAGAAGCCCGGAAAGAGCCCGGTCCGCTACCTGGCCCTTGCCGCCTGCATCTGCCTGGCCGTACTGGCAACAGTGCGGCTGGCTTTGCCGTCCGACAGTATGGGAGCCGCCGCGGGCGAACCTCAGCCCGCGCAGTTCGGCGTCGCCGCCGCGCCCGGAGAACTGGACCCGCGCGCAGCCGACTCCGAAGAGGACGGGCAGGCCGCCGACAGCGCCCTGCCGGAGGATGGGGCCTCCAACAAGGATTTCATCCCCGAAGAGCAGCCCGCTGAGTCCGAGACGCCCGCCCCTGCAAATGACGGCGTGGACGAGACCGCGCCCGAGGTGAACGGCGCCTCCGTTGAACAGTTCGGCGCTGACAGCACTGGTGTTTCGCTCGACGCCGAGCAGATAACCTCCATCGAGATATCCTGCGCCGACGGAAGCTCCACCATCACAGGCTCGTCCAACATCAGCCTCATCGCCGAGCTGCTGAGCCCCTCCGGTCAGGCTCAGGATACGAAGACGCTCGACGAGGTGTATTGCAGTGTTTCCATCTACTACACCGAAGGCTCAGCGGAATTGAACGTCTATGTTTCCGGCAACGTCCTCGTCTGCGAGGGAAGCGAAGGCACGGTGTATTCCGCCGTTGGTTCCCCCGACCAGCTTATGGACGCGCTCAAGTGAGCTCACACAGGTTTTATCGTCCCCTCAGTTTGCCTCTTTGGGCAAATTGAGGGGATTTTATGTTAAATTCGCAAGATTTACAGATTATTTTCCCTTGAAACGCTTGCGGGGCTGTGCTATAATTCTAGACTGAAATCTGATTACTCTCTTTTAAGAGGATAGAAAAGGAACTTGGTGGGAAAATTGAAACAGCTCAAGGTATCCAATAACGTTATAAGGCGTCTGCCGCGCTATCTGCGCAAGCTGGACGAGCTCAAGACCGCGGGTGTGGACCGCATATCCTCCGGTGAGCTCGGCAGGCAGATGTCGCTGACCTCCTCCCAGATAAGGCAGGACTTCAGCTGCTTCGGCGAATTCGGCCAGCAGGGCTACGGCTACAACGTCACCGGCCTGCGCGGCGAGATCGCCTCCATACTCGGCATGAACCGCGACTTCTCGGTCATCCTCGTCGGCGTCGGCAACATAGGCCGCGCGCTTATCGAGAACTTCTGCTTCGAGCAGTACGGCTTCCATATGCTCGCCGCCTACGACGTCAGGCCCGAGCTCATCGGCACCGACATCTCCGGCATCCGCGTGCACGACATTTCCGAGCTGCCCCATATCTTCGACAACAACAAGGTGGATATGGCCGTTCTCTCCGTGCCCAAGATCATGGCCAACAAGGCCGCGCACGAGCTCGTCGACCACGGCGTCAAGGCCATCTGGAACTTCACCAACGTCGAGCTCGACGTCTCCGAGAGCGATGTCATCGTCGAGAACATCCACTTCTCCGACAGCCTGCTCGCCCTCGGCTACTACCTCTCCGAGCGCATCGACTCCGAGGCGGCTGCCGCTGCGAAGAACCAGAAATGACGAGGTGGCCCCGTGCGTAAACGTCTTCTTGTCCTTGCTCTGACGCTTCTGCTGCTCTGCGGCACCGTGACCGCCTCCGCGGCGGGCAGCGCCTCGGACCCGCTGGTGTCCAAGAGCTATGCCGACAGCTGGGCAAACGCCCTGGTCGAGGATGCCGCGGACGGCATAGAGGCCGCCCTGCGCCCCGCCTTCCAGCAGTCGGGTCAGGCAAGCGGCGCGGCGCGCGTGTCCCTCTCCGCCGGTCAGGTGTTGAGCCTCAAGGAGGGCGCCTCCGTTACGCTGCTCTCCGGCTCCGCCACGGTCAGTATATCCTCCGGCGCTTTCCTCAACGTCAGCGTCGGCGGCGAGGCCAAAAACGGACGCGTGAATCAAAACCAGATGTACATCGTTTGTGAGAACTCCAGCGCCGCAGTCACCGCCTCCTCCGCCTCCACCCTGCTCGTCGGCGGCTCGTACTCCACCTCCTCCGCGCTCACGTTCAGCGACGTGCCCGTGGGCAGCTGGTACGCTGAGTATGTCTACGCCGCAGTCGACATGGGCCTCATAGACGGCGTGGCCGTGGGGCGCTACGGCCCGGATGAGAGCTTCACCCTCGCCCAGGCCATCAAAATAGCCGCCTGCATGCATCAGCTCTACCATGAGGGCGAGATCAGCCTCACCAACGGCGATCCCTGGTACACCACCTACGTCGATTACGCCGTCAGGAACGGCATCGCGCCCGAGAGCTACGGCGGCCTCTCCCGCAGCGAGTACGATTCCCCCATCAGCCGCAGGGACTATGTCCGCCTCTTCTACAACGCCCTGCCCACCTCTGAGTACCTCGCGATAAACGACATCGCCGACGGCGCCATTCCAGACGTCGCCACGGGCAGCATAGGCTATGAGGAGATATACACCTTCTACCGCGCCGGCATTCTCGACGGTTCGCTTGACGACGGCTCCTTCCTCCCCGACAGCGGGATAAAGAGAAGCGAGGTTGCCGCCATAATCGCCAGGATGTTTGACGACTCCCTGCGTAAGAGCGTATCGCTCGGCTAAACACCATACCATCACAAAAGCCGTCCTCCGGGGCGGCTTTTTTTAAAGGAGCCTTCCATATGCCTGATACCATAGCAGCCATAGCCACGGGCGAGGTCGTATCCGCAATCGGCATAGTCCGCGTCTCCGGTCCCGGGGCGGTCGCCGCCGCAGAGGCCGTGTTCCGCCCCGCCGACGGCCGGCCCATGTCCGAACACCGGGACCGCCAGCTCGTCTACGGCCGCCTCGTGGACGCCGCCGGGCGCGTGCTCGACATCTGCCTGTGCACCATCAGCCGCGCGCCGCACAGCTACACCGGCGAGGATACTGCCGAGCTGCAGTGCCACGGCTCCCCCGTAGTGCTGCGCGCCGCGCTCGAGGCGCTCTTTGCCGCCGGAGCCAGGCAGGCCGGGCCCGGCGAGTTCACCAAGCGCGCCTTCCTGAACGGCATGCTCGACCTCACCGAGGCCGAGGCCGTCATAGACATCATCGAGGCTGCCACAGCCGAGGCCGCCGTCAACGCCGCCGGACAGCTCGGCGGCGCGCTCAGCCGCCGGGCCGAGCAGGTGTACTCGGATGTGGTTGACATAATATCTCACTTTGACGCCGTGCTGGACTACCCGGACGAGGACATTGAGCCCTTTGAGCTTGCAAACTACGCCTCGCGCCTGGACGCGGGGGCGTCGGAGCTGCGCGAACTGCTCGCGAGCTTCGAGCGCGGGCGGGTCATGCGCGAGGGCGTGCGCGCGGCGATAGTCGGCCGCCCTAACGCGGGCAAGAGCTCGCTTTTGAACGCGATTTTGGGCTATGACCGGGCGATAGTCACGGCGCAGCCGGGCACGACGCGGGACACGATTGAGGAAAAGGCCCTGCTCGGCGGGGTGCTGCTGCGCCTGACGGACACGGCTGGGCTGCGCGAGGCCGCTGATGAGGCCGAGCGCGAGGGCGTGCGCCGGGCCTTTGCCGCCGCCGAGGGTGCAGAGTTGGCAATAGCGGTGTTCGACGGCTCCGAGCCGCTCTCGGACGCAGACGCCGAGACGCTTGCCGCCGCGCGGGCGGCGAAGCGGGCCATAGGCGTTGTGAACAAGGCCGACCTGCCCCGGGCGCTGGACGCAGCGGAGCTCACTGGCTTCGACGCCGTGGTGAGCCTCAGCGCACGCACGGGCGAGGGGCTCGAGGCCCTCGCTTCGGCGGTGGCGGAGCTCTTCCCCGCCCCGGCGGCCCCCGCGGGCGAGATACTCACGAACGCGAGGCAGGCCGAGGCCGTGGGCCGCGCGCTCGCCGCTCTCGACGCCGCGAGGGACGCGCTTGCCTCCGGGCTCACCCCCGACGCCGTGCTCACCGAGGCAGAGGATGCCCTCTCCGCCCTCGCCGAGCTCACCGGCCGCAGCGTCCGCGACGACGTGACCGATCGCATATTTTCGCGCTTCTGCGTGGGGAAATGACTCCCCACGCAGTTTTTTGTTGACAGCGCGCGCGAGGTGTTGTATGATACATTTGGTACGTTAGGTATATTTGGAGGGTGATTTATGAAACGCAACACCAGAGTCGGCCTCGTTACCTCGGGCGGCGACTGTCAGGGCCTGAACGCGGCCATCCGCGGCGTTGGCAAGGCGCTGTTCCAGTACGTCGACAATGTCGAGATCTACGGCATGTACGACGGCTACAAGGGCCTCATCGAGGGCGACTACAAGTTCATGGACCCCAGCGACTTTTCCGGCATCCTCATTGAGGGCGGAACCATCCTCGGCACCTCGCGCCAGAGATACATACCCGGAAAGGCCATAGTGGACGACGAGGGCAACGACCTCATGCCCGCGATGCTGAACACCTACAACCGCCTGAACCTCGACTGCCTCGTTGTCATGGGCGGCAACGGCACTCAGAAGAGCGCGAAGCTGCTCATGGACGCCGGTATGAATATCGTTACCCTGCCCAAGACCATCGACAACGACATCTGGGGCACGGACACCACCTTCGGCTTCCAGAGCGCCGTCGACATCGCAACCAACGTCATCGACTACATCCACTCCACCGCGAGCTCCCACAGCCGTGTGTTCCTCGTGGAGCTCATGGGCCGCGACGCGGGCTGGCTGACGCTCAACGCCGGCATCGCCTCCGGCGCCGACATCGTGCTCATACCTGAGATCCCCTACGACATCGAAAAGGTCGCCGCGGCCATCGAGTACCGCCGCAAGCGCGGGCGCAACTTCTCCATAATCGCCGTGGCCGAGGGCGCCGTGTCCTGCACCGACGCTGTGCTCAGCGAGGAGGAGCGCCGCCGCGTGAAGGAGACCTCCCGCCACTCCACCATCTCCTACCGCATCGCCGCGGAGCTGGAGAGCATGACCGGTCAGGAGACGCGAGTCACCGTGCCCGGCCACTATCAGAGGGGCGGTCCCCCCTGCCCCTACGACCGCGTGCTGGCCACCCAGTTCGGCACAGCCGCTGCGCGCCTCATCATGGAGAAGAAATACGGCACCATGGTCGGCATACAGGAGGGCCGCATAGTGGACGTCCCGCTCGCCGACGCTGCGAGCCGCACCAAGTTCCTCCCCACCGACCACCCGCTCATACAGACAGCGAGAGACGTCGGAATCTTCTTCGGAGACTGAAACGAAAACCGCCGCGAGGAT
>URDK01000005.1 GCA_900546485.1 uncultured Eubacteriales bacterium | reverse complement strand
GATGGAGAGCGCGGAGCCCACGCCGTTCTTCCACTCCTCGGAAGGCATGGTGGTGAAGTTCCACGAAACCGGAGTCTTGCCGGCAGCGGTCATCTCAGCGTCGGTCTTGACGAAGAGGTTGCTGCTCTCGGGGGCGGACTTGAAGGGGATGGCGAAGCCCATGCCGGCCGCGCCGCTGGGCATGGCGCCCTCGCCGCCGGTCATCGCCTTGAGGGCGACCTCGTCGGTGACGCACCAGGCCATGAAGTCGAGGGTGGCCTGAATGTCCTCAGCAGAGGCATTCTTGTTGACGCACCAGTAGTTCTCGGTGCCGGTGCACAGGCCCTGGTTGGCCTCGTCGCCCACGCCGAAGTAGATGGGGATCATCGCGAGCTGGTCGTCGGAGAACTTGCCCTCGCCGGAGACGTTGGCGTACTCCCAGGAGCCGTTCTGATAGAACACGGCCTCGCCCGCGAGGAACTCATTGAGGGTGTCGTTGGCGGTCTTGGCGGTCAGCTCGGTGGGGCTGCAGGTGGAGTTGTTTATGTAGAGGTCCCAAATGGCGCGGTAGTTGTCGAGGTAGGTGCCCTCGATGGCGTCGGTGGAGTTGATGCCCTTGTCCTGATACTCAAAGTAGATGGGCAGGTTGGCGAGGTGGGTCTTGAAGCGCCAGTCGGAGCTGGAGTCCATGCCGGCGGAGGTAAAGGCGGCGAAGCCCAGCTCATCCTTGCGGGCGGTGATGTCCTCGGCGACGGCCTTGAGATCCTCAAAGCTCTGGATGTCGTCGACAGTGTAGCCCGCCTGGCTCAGCAGGTCGGTGTTCACGATGATGCCGTAGCTCTCAATGACGTAGCCGATGCCGTAGACGACGTCGCCCTCGGTGAGCGCGTAGTCGGTGCTGGTCAGCTCGTTGTAGATGTCGCTGCCGGCGAGGTCATAGCAGTAGTCCTTCCAGCTGGCAAGGCCGACGGGGCCGTTCACCTGGAACAGGGTGGGGGCGTCCTCCTTGGCCATCTCGGAGGTCAGGTAGGTCTCGTACTCGCCGGAGGCCGCGGTGACGACCTTGACGGTCACGCCGGTCTGCTCGGTGTAGAGCTCGGCGAGCTCCTGCCACTGATCGTCCTGCTCGGGCTTGAAGTTGAGGTAATAGACGCTGCCGGTGCCTTCGGCCGCGGGCGCCTCGCTGACGGTGGAATCGTCCGGGGTATCGCTCGCCGGGGTGTCGCTCGGAGTGGTCTCGGCCTCGCCGCAGGCGGCCAGAGCGAAGACCATCACGAGAGCGAGAAGCAGTGCAAGAAACTTCTTCATTCTTTTTTACATCTCCTATTAATATTTATTTCCACGGTATTTTACCGGAAAATACGTTCTCAGACGGCTCTTACGGAGCCGCCGGGCCGAAGCTCCGGCTCCAGCACGATTTGTCTGTTGCCTCCGCGGCCCTCTATCATATCCATTAGTATGCGGACGCTCTCCGCGCCCATGCGCTCGCCCGGCTGACACAGCGTCGTCAGGGTGGGCCTGATGTACTCCGAAAGCTCCAGACCGTCTATCGCGAGGACGGAACAGTCGCCCGGCACACTCTTTCCACGGTCCTCCAGGGCCTTTATGGCCGCGATGGCCATCATGTCGGATATCGCGAATATCGCCGTGAACTCCGCGCCGGAATCGAGCAGCCGCTGCGTCGCGGCGTAGGCGTCGTGCATGCCGAAGCTGCCTGCGCAGGCTACGAGCTCCGGCTCGGGCTCGAGCCCGAACTCGCGCAGCGCCGTGGTGTAGCCGTGGTAGCGCAGCTCGCTTATGGAGCGGTCATCCGTCTCTGAGACCAAGGCCGCTATCCGCCGGTGTCCCAGCCTGTGCAGCTCACGCACCGCGCGGCGCGCGGTCTCGAAGTCCTCTATCGAAACTGAGGAATACTCACTCTTCGACAGCGTTCCGAAGCTGTTTGTGAATGAGCAGCAGACGAAGGGGACCGTGATGGTGCCCATGTCCTCCGGAGCGCAGTCCGAGCGCCCTCCCAGAAAGATGAGGCCGCGGAGCTTTTTCTCCCGCTCCATCATTGCGCCGCGGGCTATCTCGTCCTCGGCTATGCCTATCTGCTGCATGACCATCGTGTATCCCGCGGCGTCTATCTCGCGCTCGATGGCCTTTATGATGTCCGCATAGAAGGGGTTCGACACCCCGCGGACCACAAGCCCCACGGCGTCCGACGTGACTTTGACCAGGTCGCGGGCGCTGTTGTTGGGGACATAGTTGCTGCTCCGCACGGCTTCAAGCACCGCGGCACGGACCGCCGGGCTCACGTCCGGCCTGTCGTTGAGCACCCGCGAGACCGTGCTTACCGAAACGCCGCACTGCCGCGCAATGTCCTTGATTGTCATTCCACACACTCCCCGGGCTTTTCGAAAACGTTCCCGGTAACGTTTCCAGTCTCTTTGCTATCAATTTACCACTTTTGTGCAGAAAGTCAACAACAATACGAGCCGTCCGACACGATTTGTGAAACCTGTTAGATTTGCCCGGAAGGTTTTTGGACGAATGTTCCAGTGCAAGTTTTTTATTCCTTACCTATTGACAAATGAGCGTCATTGTATTAAACTGCAAGGCAGTTAGAGGTATCTAACTTTTTGATTGCGCTATAGTTAGTCAAGAATAACTGTCTTGGAGTGATAGGGGCATGCTTCCGCTTTCGATGGCCGCGCCGGGCGAGACACAGGCAATATTCAAGATAACCGGAAGGGACGAGGTAAGGCGGCATCTTGCCGAGCTGGGACTTGTGGTAGGCGAGGAGGTCACCGTGATGAACTCGCTCGGCGGCAACCTGATACTTCAGGTCAAGGACAGCCGTATCGCCCTGGACAGGGGTCTGGCAAACAGAATTATGGTAAGGGGGTTTGAAGATGAGAACGCTTAAAGACGCCAAGGTGGGGGAAACGGTCAAGGTCGTGCGCCTGAACGGTGCGGGCCCGCTCAAGCGCCGCATCATGGACATGGGCATCACGAAGGGCGTGGAGGTATATATCCGCAAGGTCGCGCCCCTGGGCGACCCGCTGGAGACCACCGTCCGCGGCTATGAGCTCTCCATCCGCCGCGCGGACGCGGAGATGATAGAGATAGAATAAGCCGCCTTGTCATATCCCGGCCTCAGCGCCGGGCACTTTTGACCGCCTGAGTTAGTCTAAACTATCCGCATGAGAGAGGAGAAAACGCATGAGTGTGAAAATTGCGCTTGCCGGCAACCCGAACTGCGGCAAGACGACGATGTTCAACGACCTGACGGGCTCCAACCAGCGCGTGGGCAACTGGCCCGGCGTCACGGTCGAAAAAAAGGAAGGCCGTCTCAAGGGCCGTCCCGACGTCATAATCCAGGACCTGCCCGGCATATATTCGCTGTCTCCCTACACGCTTGAGGAGGTCGTCGCGAGGAACTATCTCGTCGGCGAGAAGCCGGACGCCATCATCAATATAGTAGACGGCACAAATATAGAGCGAAACCTGTATCTGACCACCCAGCTCATCGAGCTGGGCATCCCCACGGTGGTGGCCGTGAACATGATAGACGTCGTGCGCAAAAACGGCGACGTCATCGACCTCAAGCGCCTCGGCGCAGCGCTCGGCTGCGAGGTTGTGGCGACCTCAGCGCTCAAGGGCGAGGGCTCCAAGGAGGCGGCGGAGCGCGCGGCGAGGATAGCCGCGGAGGGCCGCGAGTTTTCCGCGCCCTCTGTGTTCGAGGGCAGCGTGGAGCATGCGATAGCGCACATAGAGGAGAGCATCGAGGGCCTGGTCGAGCCCCGCTTCCTCCGCTGGTACGCCATCAAGCTCTTTGAGCGCGACGAGAAGGTCGCCGCGGAGCTAAAGCTCGAGCCGGACCTTGCCGCGCATATAGAGGAGCACATCACCGACTGCGAAAACGAGCTCGACGACGACTCCGAGAGCATTATCACGAACCAGCGCTACGCCTACATAGCGAAGGTGGTCGGCTCCGCTGTGAAGAAGAAGCACTCGGGGCAGAAGCTGAACGTCTCCGACAAGATAGACCGCATCGTGACGAACCGCATTCTGGCCCTGCCCATCTTTGTCGTCATTATGGGCCTGGTGTATTACATCTCCATCGGCAGCGTGGGCGACTGGACGGTCGGCTTCATGAACGACACGCTCTTCGGCGAGTGGATAACCGGCGGACTGACCACGCTCTTTGCCGGCTGGAACGTCGCTCCCTGGCTCTCCGGCCTCGTCATCGACGGCATAGTCGCCGGCGTCGGCGCGGTGCTTGGCTTTGTGCCGCAGATGCTCATCCTCTTCCTGCTGCTCTCCATTCTTGAGGACGTGGGCTACATGGCGCGCGTGGCCTTCATCATGGACCGCATTTTCCGCAAGTTCGGGCTCTCCGGCAAGAGCTTCATCCCTATGCTCATCGGCTCCGGCTGCGGCGTGCCCGGCGTTATGGCCAGCCGCACCATTGAAAACGAGCGCGACAGACGTATGACCATAATGACCACTTGCTTCATCCCCTGCGGCGCGAAGATGCCCATCATCGGCATGATAGCAGGCGCGTTTTTCAACAACGCCTGGTGGGTCGCAACCAGCGCGTACTTCATCGGCGTGGCGACCATCATCATCTCCGGCATAATCCTCAAGAAGCTCAAGGCTTTTGCGGGCGAGGCGGCCCCCTTCGTCATGGAGCTGCCGCCTTATCACGCCCCGGCGGCGTCCAACGTGCTCCGGGCCACCTGGGAGCGCGGCTGGAGCTTCATAAAGCGCGCGGGCACAGTGATACTGCTCAGCGCCGTCGTCATCTGGTTCCTGCAGGCCTTCGGCGTGACGGAGAGCGGTTTCGGCATGGTTGAGGACAACAACGACTCCCTGCTGGCGGCGATAGGCGGCGCGGTGGCGTTCATCTTCCTGCCGCTGGGCTTCGGCGTGTGGCAGGCGACGGTCGGCGTCGTGGGCGGCCTGGTGGCGAAGGAGAACCTCGTCACCATCATGGCCATCTGCTACGGCGTGAGCGAGGCCAGCGAGACCGGCGAAGAGATCTGGGGCATACTCCAGAGCACCTTCAGCCCGGTGGCGGCTTACAGCTTCATGGTGTTTAACCTCCTGTGCGCCCCCTGCTTCGCGGCCATGGGCGCTATCAAGCGCGAGATGAACAGCCCGAAGTGGACGCTGGCGGCCATAGGCTACATGTGCGGCGCTGCGTACTGCGCGAGTTTGATGATATACCAGTTCGGCGGCCTGATTACGGGCGAGCTGAGCTTCGGCCTCGGCACTGTTGCGGCGGTCGCGGTGCTCATCGGCGTGCTGTACCTGCTCTTCAGGAAGAACAAGTACGGCGAGTACGGCGAGCGACTTGTTGAAAGAAAGGCTACGGCAAATGTTTGAATGGATAGCTCAGAACTGGGCGTCGCTGCTCGTGGGGCTGATCGTCCTCGCGGCGGTGGTGCTGGCGTTCTGGAAAGTAAGACACGATAAAAAACGCGGAACGGGCAGCTGCTCCTGCGATTGCGGCAGCTGCGGAGCCTGCGGGGGAGCTTGCCATGACTCCCGCGCCGGGCATTGACCCGACCGCCATTCCTCCAACCCGAGGCCCCCTTTCCGGGGGCCTCATTTTTGGCTGCGACTTTGCAAAAAGAGGGAACGCCGTACGGCGTCCCCTCTTATTCGTTTTCGTGGAGCTCCTCCAGGGCGGCCTTTACGGCTGCTATTACGAAAGCCGAAAAAGTACAGCCTGTGCCGACTATCTCCGACTCCACCTGTTCGATAACATCGTTTGGGAACCGGATGGTCTTGTTTGTCGTCCCCGGGACCCGGGGTATCTGAAATTTTCCCATGCCGCACCTCGCATTGCGATTACTAAGAAGATTGTATTGCGATTTGCACGGAAAATATGCATTGCTCTTGCAATGCATAGCGTAAAAAGGCCGCCCTGTAATGGGCGGCCTTTTGGGTTTGCACTCAGATGCTCAGGGCGGCGTTGAGGGCGTCGCCGGTGGCCTCCATGGAGTTGCCGGGGGCCTGGCGGGCCTCACCGATGACGATGACCTGCGGCGCGAGGTCCTTGAGCTTCTCCTCGAGGGTGTTGTTGGACTTGTAGCCCATGGCCAGCACGACGCTGTCGTAGCCGCGCATGGCCGCGTCCTCGCCGGTGACGGTGTCGGTGTAGTCAACGCCGTCGGCGTAGAACTGCTTGACGCGGGCGTTGACGCGCTGGGTGACCTTGTGCTTCTCGAGGTTGGCCATGATGTACTTGCGGGCCTCGGGGACTATGTCCTCGCCGATGACCGGCTTCATCTCGACCATGTCGACAATGTGCTCGCGCTCGGTGAGGAACTCTACGCACTCGCAGCCGACCATGCCGCCGCCGACGACCAGCACGCGCTTGCCCGTGTCGACCTTGCCGGTCAGGACATCCTCGGCGGTGGAGCAGCCGCAGGTGTCGAGGCCCGGGATGGGCAGACGCAGCGGCACGCTGCCGGTGGCGATGATGATGGCGTCGGGCTTCAGGGACGCGATGAGCTCGGGAGTGGCCTCGGTGTTCGTGCGGATGTCCACGCCGGCCTCACGGCAGTTGACGATGAAGCTGCGGATGGCACCGGAGATCTCACCCTTTCCGGGAGGATAGGCGGCGACGAGGAAGTGGCCGCCGAGCTCGGCGTTCTTCTCCAGCAGGGTCACGCTGTGGCCGCGCAGGGCGCAGATCCTGGCAGCGTACATGCCGCCGGGGCCGCCGCCGATGACGACGACGTTCTTCCTGACCTCAGCCGGCTTGAGCTCGCTCTCGCGGCCGACGCAGGGGTTCATGGCGCAGGTGATGGGGCGGCCCTGCAGCATGTTCGGCACGCAGCCGAGCAGGCAGGCGATGCAGGGGGTGAGCTTCTCCAGCTGGCCGTTGCGGGCCTTGTTGGGCAGCTCGGGATCGGCTATGCTCTGGCGGCCGAAGGCGATGAGGTCGGCGCGGCCCTGCTTGACCAGCAGCTCGGCGTACTGGGGCTCGGTGAAGCGGCCGACGAGGATGACGGGAACGGAAACGGCGCGCTTTATCTCGGTGCCGAGCTCGGCGTTGAAGCCGCCGTGGGTGATGTTCGGGGCCCACATGAACTCGTCGTGGATGTGGATGGAGCGGGTGACGTGGATGGCGTCGACGCCGCAGACCTGCTCGAGGTAGGCCGCGATGGCAGCCGCATCGTGGACGTCCACGCCGCCGTCGCCCTCGTCGCGGGCGTTGATGCGGCAGAGGATGGGCATATTGCCGCCGGTTTTCTTGCGGATGTTCTCGATTATGAGCCTGGGCAGGCGCATGCGGTTCTCAAAACAGCCGCCGAACTCGTCGGTGCGCTTGTTGGTGCGGGCGGAGATAAAGGTGCTCACGAGGTAGCCGTGGGCGCAGTGGACCTCGACCATGTCGATGCCGGCCAGCTGGGCGCGGCGGGCGGCGTCGCCGTAGCACTCGATGAGCTTGTAGACCTCCTCGGTGGGCATGGCCTCGGGGATCTCACGGCCGGCGCTGGGCGCGATGGCGGAGGCGGCCTTCAGGGGGTAGCCGGTGAGCTTGCTGTTGCCCTCGGGGCCGGCGTGCTGGAGCTGGATGCTGACCTTGGCGCCGTAGGCGTGGCAGCGGTCGGCGACGGCCTTGAAGCTGGGGATGACCTCGTCGGAGAAGAGGCAGGGCTTGCGCGGGCCGCCTTTGGCCTCCTTATAGACGACGGTGGACTCGATGGTGATGAGGCCGAAGCCGCCCTTGGCGCGGGCCTCGTAGTAGGCGGCGGAGCGGTCGCTCATGGAGCCGTCGGTGTTGGCGAAGTTGTTGCCCATTGGCGGGACGACGAAGCGGTTGGGAACGGTCACGGTGCCGATCTGGATGGGCGTGAACATGTTCGGGAAGTTGTGGTTCATAGCGTCTCTCTCCTCTCAGAATTTATATGTCTCTCTCAGGCGAAGAACTTATCCATAACCTCGTCGGCGGGCATCTCCTGGCCGGTGTAGAGGCGGAAGCCCTCCACACCCTGGCGCAGTAGCATGCCTATGCCGCCGATGGCTGCCTTGACGCCGGCCTCTTTGGCCTCGAGTATCATGCGGGTCTCCTTGGGGTTATACACGGTGTCGGCGACAACGAGGTCGGAGCGGAAGAGGCTCTTGTCGATGAGGGTCTCCTTGTCCAGGGGAGCCATGCCGACCTTGGTGGCGTTGACGAGAATGTCGCAGTTCTTTACGGCCTCGGCGAGGGCCTCCTTGTCCGCGAGGTCGGTGACGCTGGCCTTGCAGGTCGGGATGCGCTCGGTTATCTTCTTCACGGTGAGCTCGGCGTTGGGGTAGAAGGTGTAGCCCTTGCGGTTGAAGATGTGTATCTCGCTCGCGCCGTCGACGGCGGACTGCATGGTGACTGCGGTGCCCGCGCCGCCCGCGCCGAGGATGACCATCTTTTTGCCCTTCACGTCCACGCCGTGGACACGGAGGTTGGCGACAAAGCCCAGGCCGTCGGTGTTGTGGCCGGTGAGGGTGCCGTCGGCCTCCACGACTACGCAGTTGCTCGCGCCGATGAGCTCGCAGGCGGGGCTCAGGCGGTCGAGGTACTTGGTGACCTCGGTCTTGCAGGGCATGGTGACGTTGAAGCCGCCGCAGCCGAGCAGCTTGAGGGCGGCGACCGCCTCGCCGGTCTTCTCCAGGGGCACGTCGTAGGCGAGGTAGGCGCTGTTGATGCCCAGACGGTCAAAGCTGTAATTGTACATGGCGGGGGAGCCGCTGTGGCCCACGGGGCTGCCGATCAGGCAGTACATCTTGGTGTGTCCATCTATGTTCATCTTATTTTCCTCCTTTGATTATTCAGCGGCTATCTCGGGCCAGACGGCCTTGAGCACGCTCTGAGTGGTCTCGAAATTGAGCTTTGCGGCCTCGGCTACGCCCTTGGAGAGGACCTCGTCGTTGATGACCTCGACGCCCACGACCTTCGGGGAGATACCCTTGTCCTTGATCATCTTGAGGAAGTCGGCGGTTATGCCGATGCCCTGGCCGGAGGGGCAGCGGTCGTGCATGCTCTCGTCGCGGAGAATGGCCTTGGCGTAGGCGCGGGGCAGCACGTCGTTGAGCTGGATGGAGACTATCTTCTCGGCCGGGATGTCGGCGAGCAGCTCGAGGTCAAAGGGCTGATTCGCGCGGGCCCAGTGCCAGGAGTCGAGGATGAGCTTGGCGTTTTCGCAGCCGCTGCCCTTGACGACGGCCCAGCCCTTCTTGACATCGGGGATGCCGCTGTACGGCATGGGCTCGACGCCTATGGTGTACTTGCCGGCGCGCTGGCAGAGCTCGCGGAGCTTCTGGGCGGTGTGCTCGACGGAGTAGGTCTCCATGAGGCCGCAGTTTATGTGGTTCACGCCGAAGAGCTCGCACATGTGGAAGCAGATCTGCTCCTTGTACATCTGCTCGTAGCTGCGGTGGTCCTCGGCCCAGAGGGTGATGTACTCGACCTCGGTGACGGCGATGTCGTACTTCTTGAGGATGGCGAGGATGTCCTCGTCGTGCAGGCCCTCGGCCAGAGCGTCGACGTAGGTCTCGGCCCTCAGGCCGATGCCCTCGAAGCCGGCGGCCTTCGCGGCGGCGACGCGCTCTTCAAACTTGCACTGGTCGCCCAGGGTCCAGGAGCTGATGGTCAGCGGATGATTTTTGGACATTGTTGTTTCCTCCCTATTATCGTTTCAGGCCGCGGTCTCGGCTTCGGGCTTCTGGAAGTCCTTGTCGAAGCGCGCGTTCAATATGACGGCAAGCACGATGCCGATAACGGTGACGGCGATGTTGAATATCATTATGAGCTGGGGGCCCTTCTCGCCGCCGATGCTGGTGAGCAGACCGGCGATGGAGAGCACGGCGTAGTTTGCGATGGACGAGGAGATCATGACGATGCTGGTCATGACGGCGCGGTTTTTGGGGAACATGGTGACGGCCACGCTGGTGACGAGCTGGAGCACGCCGCCGGCGGCAAAGAAGCCCATCAGGAAGCCCGCGGGGTAGCAGATCCAGGGCTGGCCCACGAGCAGCACGGCGACGAGGGTGACGACGGCCACGCTGGGGTAGATGACAAGTATCTTGCTGGGCTTGAGGCCCTTGGCCAGCAGCGCCGCGTTCACAAAGAGCGCGAGGACGATGCCGACGGAGTAGAAGCTCTGCACGAGGCTGGGGTCGGAGATGCCGTAGGACTTGGCGAGCTCCTGATAGCAGTTGAGCCAGATCATGAAGGTGGCGGAGGTGGTGAAGCCGAGGATGATGAGGATTATCGCGCTGGGGGTGAACTTCATGCGCTCCTTCTTCTCACCCTTGACCTTGACTGCGCGCTCATAGGGCGGGAAGGGCAGGAAGATGAGGGCTATGCCGGTGACGGCGATGAGCGCGGCGCAGAAGAGGAAGATGGTCGAGAAGGGCAGGGCCCTCGCGGCGACGAAGCCGATGGCGAAGGGCAGCAGGAACTGGGCGATGGAGATGGAGAGCTTGGTGAAGATGTTCGCGATGGTGCCCTTTTCCTTGAATATCTCCATGCAGCTCGGAGTGATGCTCACGTCGAGGAAGCCGTTGGCCGCACCGGAGACGATGCCGAGTATGTAGGCGAGGACGTAATTGTGCGTGTAGCAGACCGCGGCGAAGAAGATGAAGTAGAGCGCGCAGCCCACCAGAGCGGGGACGCGGCGGCCGAAGCGGTCGGAGATGGGTCCGGCGAAGGGGTAGCTGATCAGGCGGCCGAGGCCCAGAGCGGCGATGACCGCGAGCACGCCGGAGACGTCGTAGGTGCCGTCGGCGAGGAGGCTGCTGCCCCAGAGGGCCGCGAGCTCCTGCTTGTACTGGCCCATGATGGAGCCGGCCACGCCGAGGACGAAGTAGGTCATGTACAGCGCGAAGGCTGTGGGGTAATACTTCTTCATGCTCATTTTCCGTCTCCTCCCCTGCTTATCTGTAAATGGCGTCGCAGACTTCGTCTATCGGCATCTCAAGGCCGGTGTAGAGCTTGAAGCTTGCCGCGCCCTGGCCCACGAGCATGCCCAGACCGTCGAAGGTGGTGCAGCCGGCGGCCTTGGCCTCGCGGAGCAGCTTGGTCTCCTCGGGGTTGTAGACCACGTCGGTGACGATGAGGCCCGGACGGAACATGCTGGTGTCGGTGATGAGGCTGGCGTCGTCCATAGGAGCCATGCCTACGCGGGTCGCGTTGGTCAGAATGTCGCTGGACTCGATGCTCTTGCGCAGGGCCTCGGCGTCATCCAGGTCGCTGAGGCTTATCTTGCAGGAGGGAGCGGCGTCGCCGATGGTCTTGAGGTTGGCCAGCGCCCTGTCCCAGAAGGCGTCGCGCTTGTTGAAGACGCGTATCTCCTTCGCGCCCTCGAGCGCGGCCTCGATGGCGATGGCGCTCGCCGCGCCGCCCGCGCCCAGGAGGGTGACGGTCTTGCCGGCGATGTCCACTCCGCCGCGGCGGAGCTCTCCGGTGTAGCCCATGCCGTCGGTGACGTAGCCGCAGAGCTTGCCGTCCTTGTTTACAATGGTGTTGACGCTGCCGATGGCCCTTGACGCGGGGCTGACCTCGTCGAGGTAGGGGATGACCGCGTTCTTGAGCGGCATCGTCACGTTGCAGCCCAGGACCTTGAAGGTGCGCAGCGCCGCAATGGCGTCCGCCACATGGTCCATATCCACGTCAAAGGCGAGGTAGGCGCAGTTGAGTCCGTACTTTTCAAAGCAGTAATTGTACATCGCGGGGGACTTGGAGTGCTCCACCGGCGTGCCGATGAGTCCAAGCAGCTTGGTCTTTCCGTCAATGTTCATGAGTCTGCATCCTTTCTTTGTCTGCCGCCTCGCGGCCTTGTTTCTGTCGCGAGCATAACATTCTGACGGAAAATTAACAAATAAATTAAATTAAAAATACGATAGATATTTTCTATCGAATATGGTAGAATAGGCCCGAGGAAAGGGGGCGCCGGAGGCTTGAACCTGTATCATCTGCGGTATTTTGTACAGCTGGCGCATACGCGGCACTATACGCGCGCGGCGGAGCAGCTCTGCATCACACAGCCGAGCCTGAGCCACGCGATATCCCAGCTGGAGAATGAGCTGGGGCTGCCGCTCTTTGAAAAGACGGGGCGCAATACGGAGCTGACGCGCTTTGGCGAGCAGTTTCTTGAGTGCGCGGAGCGGACGCTCTCAACGCTGGACGAGGGCGTGGAGGAGCTCAAACGCGTCTCGCGCGGCGAGGGCCTCATTCGTCTGGGCCTTCTGCGTACACTCGGCGTGGACTACGTCCCGGATGTGGTCTCGCGCTTTCTGGCGGCGAACGCCGGGAAGAAGATACGCTTCACCTTTGAGACGGGGATGACGAATCAGCTGCTGGAAGGGCTGGCGGAGCGGAAATATGACCTGGTTTTTGCCTCAAAACCGCCCGCGGAGCTGGGTTTTACGGCTGTGGCAGTGGAGCGGCAGGACCTGGTGCTGATAGTCCCGCGCGACCACCCGCTGGCAAACCGGCACTCCGTGGACCTTGGCGAGACGCTGCCCTATCCGCAGGTGTACTTTTCGGAGGGCTCTGGTCTGCGCGGCGTGGTGGATGAGCTTTTCTCACGCGCGGGCGGGCGGCCGAAGATCGCCTATGAGATCGACGAGGACCAGGTCATTGCCGGCTTCGTTGCCCGGGGCTTCGGCATCGCCGTCGTGCCGTATATGGACATGCTGCTGCGGCTGAATGTGAAGATCATCCAGATAGCCAGTCCGGTGTGGGAGAGGAACTTCTACATGGTCAGTGACGACCGCTCCTATACGCCGCCCGCGGTGAGCAGTTTCCGACAGTTTGTCCTGAACGGAATAAACTGGTGAATACCTACAAATGGCAAGCCAAGTTTTTGACAATATAAACGTAGACTCTGAAATCATAGATTTTTTGCATCAAAAAACGCATATGATAAACAAACTGAGAGCAAAAAGAGACCGGCACGGAGCGACGCTCCGTGCCGGTTTCGCTTATTTGTTCATTTCGGGCCGGTCTGTGCGGCCGAGAAGATAGTCCACGCTGACGCCGTAGAAGTCTGCCAAGGCGCAGAGGACGGGCGGCGGTACCATTCGCTGACCGCTCTCGTAGTAGGCATAGGTCCGTTGCGGCAGGTTTATGGCCCTGCCCACCTGCGCCTGCGTCAAATCTCTGTCCTCACGCAGGTCGCGTATGCGTTGATATCGCTCCATTCCCATCACCAGGGCAAGTATAGGTTAGAACGAATCGTTCTATTGACGTTTTGAACATATTGTTCTCAACTATACAAATGAAGGGGTGAGCAGATACAGGCGGTCAGGCTCATATTCAAAACCAAACCGGAGCCCGGCGCAGCGGGTCCGGTTTGGAGAGGAGGAGCAGCAGAATGAGCGCGCACTGACTTTTGAAAAAAGTCGGAGCAAGCGATATGACGCTTGCTCCGACGTGGCGCAGCGGGTGGGATTCGAACCCACGTGATGTCTCCATCAAACTGATTTCGAGTCAGCCCCGTTATGACCACTTCGATACCGCTGCACAGTAACGATTATTATATACACTGGAAAGGGAAAAATCAAGGCTCATTTTTCACCTTGACAGGGGTATATCGCAGTGCTATACTGCGCTTGGAACATCGTAGTGCGATATATCGCAGTGAAAGGGTGAGACGGGTGGACGCGCATATCAGAAAGGTCTATGTGCCGATGACCGAGACGGGCTTTTACATCCTGCTCTGTCTAGGGGAGGAAAACCACGGCTACGGCATCATCCAGCGCGTGGAGCAGCTCACCGGCGGGGAGATACGTCTGAGCCCCGGCACGATGTACGGCAGCCTTTCCAAAATGGAAAAGGACGGCCTCATCGCCTTCACCCGGGAGGAGGATAAGCGCAAGCTCTACCGCCTGACCGAGCTCGGACGGCAGGTGCTGGAGCTGGAGACCCGGCGTATTTCGAGATTGTACCGAAACATGAGGGAGGTCTGCGGAGATGAGCTCTAAGCTGACTTTGAGATTCTTCACCGTCCCGGAATGGGAAAAGGAGCAGGATTACCTGCGCTCCATGCACAGAAAGGGCTGGCGCTTCGTGCGGTATATCCTGCCCTGCTTCTACTGCTTCGAGAGCTGCGAGCCGGAGGACGTCGTCTACCAGCTCGACTATAACGAGGACGGCGCGGTCAGGCACAGCGACGAGTATTTTCAGCTCTTCCGGGACTGCGGCTGGGAGTTCGTGCAGTACTTTGCGGGCTTTTCCTACTTCCGCAAGCCCGCCTCGGAGCTGCGCGGAGATGAGGGCATCTTCAGCGATGCGGCCTCCCGGCTCGACATGATGAGGCGTATGTTTATCGCCCGACTGCTGCCGGGCCTCGTCATCCTGCTCGGCTATGCCCTGTTCTGCGGGGAACTACTTGAGGACCCGTATGCGGGCTGGGATGACTGGCTGGCTTTGGCACTCTTTACGGCGCTCACGGCCTACGTCACGGCGCAGCTCTGGCGCTTTGCCGCAAATTACCTCCGCGTGCGCGCTCAGGCGCGCAAATAGACGCTGGATTTTTAGCCGCGGACATTATATACTGTCGAATATCCGCATTTGGGAGGGCTGCTCCTTGTCCGAAGAATTGTCCGGCAGGCTCCGCGCCGCCGCCAAATTCCTGCGCGCTTTTGTAAAATGGCTGGTCATTGCCGCGGTCACCGGCGCCGTGGGCGGGCTCATCGGCTCGGCCTTCTACCTCAGCGTCGCCGGGGCCAACGACCTGCGCGAGAGCTTTCCGCTGCTGCTATGGTTTTTGCCCGCCGCAGGCATCGTCATAGCCTTTATCTACCGCTACACGCACATGGAGCGCGCGGGCACGAACGCGGTCATCGACTCCATACACCTCGGCGAGCGGATACCGCTGGCGCTGGTTCCCGTCATCTTCGCCTCCACGGTGCTCACGCACCTCTGCGGCGGCTCAGCGGGCCGCGAGGGTGCGGCGCTGCAAATAGGCGGAGGTATAGGCTGGAGCATGGGGCGGGTATTCCGCCTGGACGACAAGGATATGCGTCTTGCCACGCTCTGCGGCATGAGCGCGCTCTTTTCGGCGCTTTTCGGCACGCCGCTGACCGCGACCATCTTCGCGCTGGAGGTCATCAGCGTGGGCGTAGTGTACTACTCCGGCCTTGTGCCCTGTCTCACGGCGGCGCTCACAGCCTTCGGTGTCACCCGCCTCTTCGATATTGCGCCCACGCAGTTTGCGATAGAGGCGCCGGCGCTCTCGGCGGATCTGCTCTGGCGTGTAGCCGTGCTCGGCATAGCCTGTGCGCTGCTGAGCATAGTGTTCTGCGTGGTCATGCACAAGAGCGAGCATTTCATTGCCAAGACGATAAAGAACCCGTATCTGCGCGCTGCCGCGGGCGGATTTGCGATAATAGCGCTGACCTATATCTGCGGCACGACGGACTATAACGGCGCGGGTACGGCGGTGATAGCGCGGGCGATAACCGAGGGCGAGGCCAAACCCGCGGCCTTCGCGCTCAAGCTGCTGTTCACAGCCGTGACCCTGGGCTGCGGCTTCCGCGGCGGCGAGATGGTACCGACGTTTTTCATCGGTGCGACGCTGGGCTGCGTGCTTGGTCCGCTGCTGGGCATACCGGCGGGTTTCGCGGCGGCGATCGGGCTCGTGGCGCTCTTTTGCGGCGCGGTGAACTGCCCCGTGGCGTCCGTAATCCTCGCGGTCGAGCTCTTCGGCTCCGGCGGCATCGTGTACTTCGCCGTTGCCTGCGCCATATCCTACATGCTCTCCGGCTATACTGGACTGTACAGCAGCCAGAAGATAATGTACTCCAAGCTCCGCGCCGAGTTTATCGACATCCACGCCAAATAAAACACCCCGCACGCCATCCGGCGCGCGGGGTGTTGTTTTTGAGGCTCCTAACGCACAGAACCGTATCCGTCAGGATGCAGCTGATGCCATTTCCAGGCTGAGCCTATGATAGCATCGAGTTCCTTATACTGCGGGCGCCAGCCCAAAACGGACTTAGCTTTTTCAGAAGAGGCGACAAGCTGGGCAGGGTCCCCTGCGCGGCGGGGTTTTACCTCGGCGGGGATCTCACGACCGGTCACGCGGCGGCTAACGTCTATGACCTCCTTGACGGAGAAACCGACACCGTTGCCGAGATTGAAGACGTCGCTTTCCCCGCCCTGCATGAGATAATCCAGGGCCAGTATATGCGCCTGGGCCAGGTCGGTGACGTGTATGTAATCGCGGATACAGCTTCCGTCTCTGGTGGGGTAGTCGTCACCGAATATGGACAGCGAGTCACGCTTGCCCAGTGCAGTTTGAAGTATCAGGGGTATCAGATGAGTTTCCGGGTTATGTGCCTCGCCAATAAGCCCCGACGGATGTGCTCCGCAGGCGTTAAAGTACCGCAGTGCAACATGTTTGAGGCCGTGCGCCAGGCCGGACCAGTGCATCATCCGCTCCATTGCTAACTTTGTCTCACCGTAACAGTTCGTTGGAGCGGTACGGTCAGTTTCAAGAATAGGTATTCGCTCCGGCTCTCCGTAGGTCGCAGCGGTGGAGGAGAACACGATGTTTTTAATATTGTGGCTGACCATTGACTGTAAGAGAGAAGTAGTGCCGCAGAGATTGTTGTCATAGTATTTGAGCGGTGCTGTCATGGACTCTCCTACCTGAGAGAATGCCGCAAAATGAATGACTCCATCGATGTGTTCGGTTTCAAATATGCGATCTATATCTTCCCGTCGGCGGATGTCGGCTTCATAAAAGCGAGCTTTTGGATGTACCGCTTTTCTAAAACCGGTGACGAGATTGTCGGCGACGACCACGTCCCGCCCGTGCTCGATAAGTTCATAAACAGTGTGGCAGCCGATATATCCGGCACCGCCTAAGACCAAAACAGCCATAATATCCTCCTGTTAAAATCAGATATCAAGTTTGCAGCCCCCACGGGCCCGGAAATCCATAACTCTGCATGCCCCCTGACCAAGCGCTGCTTCAACACCTTGCCGGAATTCGGACAGGGTGTCCAGACGCACAAAGGCCTGAAGCGTTCCCGCGAAGCCGCCGCCATGCACCCGGCATACGCCGTTCCCGCCCAGCAGCCTTTCACATAGTGCCAGCGCAAAGGCTAGGTCCTGGTGCTGTGAGGCCCCGAGAGGCACTACGTTTTGCAGAAAGCGCCATGACGACAGCCCGGACTCGTACACTTGACGAAGGAAACTGTCAAAATCGCCCCTCGCAAGGGCTGAGGCCTGCCGACAGACTCTGCGATTTTCATCGAATATGTGCATTGCCCGCAGTACCGCACGGTCACCCGCGGCGCGGCGGAGTTCATTTATACGGCTTATGAATTCTCCTTCATCAGCCTGACGCAGATATGCGGCACGCAGAGCGCCGGATATCTCAGAGAGCTCGGCTGTGATGGAGCCGTATTCATTTGTCAGATCTGCGTGATCTGCACCGCAGTCTATTATGCACAGCGCATAGCCAAACTCCGAAAGTGTACATGTGAGGCGTTTAACCTCTGGAAAGCGATCATCTTTGAAGTCTATCATAGCCAGGCTGCCCAGAGCAGAGGCAGCTTGGTCCATCAGGCCGCAGGGTTTGCCAAAAAACCGATTCTCGGCGAATTGTCCTATTCTGGCGATTTCAATGGGGCCGAGAGAAGAATTGCAGCAGAAGCTGTTGAAGATATTGCCTATGAGAACCTCATAGGCGGCAGAAGAGGACAGGCCTGAACCGGCTGGTACATCAGAGCTGACGCTTATGTCAAGTCCGGTCGGCTCAAAGCCGAGGGATTTTACCGCAGCTGCAATGCCACGCACCAGCGCGGCCGGACTGCCGGCTTCTGAATCAACCGGCTTACTGCAATCAAGCGCTACTTCGAAACCGGGAAATCCCTCTGATGAAACTCTGATGACTCCACAGGAATTTGCTGATGCACAGGCTATCATATCAACATCCACTGCGGCACAGAGGACTTTGCCGTGCTGGTGGTCCGTGTGATTGCCGCCGAGCTCCGTGCGGCCGGGTGCGCTGAACAGGGTCGGTGACCCGCCGAAGGTCAGGGCGTGAGCGTCTATCAGGCGGGTGTATCTGCTGCGGCACAGCTCCGTGTTGCTGTTTGGGTAAAGGTCGCGAAAGACAACGTCGGCGCCTCCGCGTTCAATCTTGTCCTTAAGCTTCCCGCAGGAGAGCAAATTTCCGTTTCCCTTCATAGTTTTCAGCCCGCCTCCGCCTACCAATCGAAGGCCAGCTCGGCCGTCTCCAGATATTTACGCTCAGGCCCAAAGATGGCAGACGGGAATGTCGGGTTGTTCGGCGAATCGGGAAAGAATTCAGGCTCTATGCAGAAGCCGAAGTGTTTCTCATATATTGCGCCGTCCTTACCGGCTGCTGAATTGAGCATGTTGCCGGTGAAAAACTGTATGCCGGGCTGGGTGGTAAAGCCCCTCATGCTTCGGCCTGTGACGGGGTCGTGGAACTCTCCGAAGGGCCTTAGAGTTCCGTCGTAGCCGTCTACCACGAGGCAGTGGTCATAGCCGCCAAGCCTTGAGGCACACAGGGAAGATATGTCCTGCCCTATCGATTTTTCCGTCTTGAAATCAAGCGGAGTATCGTCGACGGGGACAATTCTTCCGGTGGGAATGAAATCCTCATCTACCTCTACATAGGCAGAGCAGAACAGCCGGGCCCGAGTGTCCAGGACATCTACGCCGCGGCGGTGACCGGCAAGGTTAAAATAGGAGTGATTTGTAAGATTTATGGGGCAGGGCGCGTCGGACTGTGCCTCAAAGCGCGCTTTGAGGCGGTTGTCTTTTGTGATACCGTAGGTTACGGCGGCATTGACCGAACCGGGATAACCCTGGTCTCCATCAGGGCTATCAAGTTCGAGACGGACGTATATACCGTCTCCATCGCAGTAGGTTTCGGCGTCCCACAGCCGTTTTGAAAAGCCGTCGGCACCGCCGTGCAGTGAGCAGCCGGGCTTGTTTTCCGATATTTTGTATTCCCGCCCGCCAAGACTGAATTTTGCACCGCTTATCCGGTTGGCAAAACGACCAACGGTCACGCCGAAGAAATATCTGTTGTTTAAGCAGCTGTCGAAGTCGCTGCAGCCCAGCAGAATGTCGTCTGTTCCGGCGTGTGAGGAGGGGACAAGAAGCGAGCGGAGCGAAGCTCCGAGGCTGGAGACTGAGAGGCTGAGCTCCCCTGCTTTCAGTGTTATGAGCCGTACATCCCTTCCGTCCGGAAGAAAACCAAAGCGTTCATTTAATATTTCCATGCAACACGAACATCCAATCATTTGTTTTTGCGCGAGGCACAAAAAATGAAGGCACCGTGCTCTGCGCTGCATCATAGCGCAGATAAACCCGATGCCTTCATCGCCGCTTTATCAGCCGTCAGGTCCTTGCCTGACCCGGCTGGGGATTGCAGGGGAGAGGATTGCCGGCGGCTGTGAACAGCTCATACCACTCATCACGTGTGAGGGTGATGTCTACTGCGTCGACGCACTCCTTCAGCCTGGCGGTCTTCAGCGTGCCGGTTATCGGCTGCATGTGAGCCGGATGCCTCAGGATCCACGCGAAGGCAATGGCGCCAGGAGTGACGGAATACTTGTCTGCCAGCTTGTCGAGCACCTTGTTGAGCTCGGGGAACTTCGGACTGCCGATAAATACGCCTTCCTGGAAGCCGTACTGCAGGGGGGACCAGGTCTGTATGGTGATGTCGTTCAGGCGGCAGTAATCCAATATCCCGCCGTCACGGTCGACGGCGCCGCAGCTGTCCATGTTCGTATAGATGCCCTGAGAGATCATGGTGCAGTGAGCGAGACTGAACTGCATCTGATTTATGACCAGAGGCTGCTTTACATAGCGCTTGAGCAGCTCTATCTGCATGGGCGTGGCGTTTGACACGCCGAAGGCGCGCACCTTGCCGTTTTGCTGCAATGTTCCAAACGCTTCCGCTATCTCCTCAGGCTCGTAAAGAGCGTCCATACGATGGATAAGCAGCACGTCTATATAGTCGGTGTGCAGCCTCTCCAGACAGCCGTCGACAGAGGAGAGAATGTACTCCTTCGAGAGGTCAAAGGCGTTCATAGCCTTGCGGATGCCGCACTTGGTCTGAATGAACATCTTGTCCCGAAGCGTGGGGTCGGCGCCGACAACTTCGCCGAACACCTTTTCGCTCAGCGAGCCCCCGTAGAGGTCGGCCAGGTCGAAGAAGTTTGCTCCGAGATCTATTGAGGTCCTGATGTAGCGGTCAGCTTCCTCAGCGCTGAGATTGTTCATGCGCCTGCAGCCAACCGCGATCGCAGGAACTTTCATGTTCCCAATGCTGATCGTTTTCATGCTCGTGGCCATTCCTTTCTGAACAGCGTTTGTCTGTGAAGCTTATTTCTTGAGCTCTCCGCGATAGAAGTGGATATTGCACTTCTCACATCCGCCGCCGATAGTGGAGCCAAGGTGCAGCTTGAAGCCGTTGGCGTCCGCAACGCCCCGGTCGCCTTCCATGACCATGTCGCAGAGAAGGTCTATGTCTTCGTCGCTGAAGCCCATCTTCTGCCACGCGGCTACGAGCGGGCAGTAATTGAGATAAGCGTCGGCATTGTTTTCGTCAGAGGTGACAGGGTCCATTATGAACACCTTCTTCATCAGCTCGTTGAAGGAGAAGGCCTTCATCTCGTTGCCGTTAAGCTGACGTCCCTCAACAGCCTTGCTTGCTCTGACACCGTGAATCTCACGGCCACAACGCCTTATGGCCCTGCGGGTGATGCCCTCGGCGTCCACGCCGGCCTTGCGCATCTCGTCGAAGAGCAGCGCAAACCAGGTGGCGCGGAACTCTATAGCATTGCGTACGGCCTCCACCGTCTCGTCGGCCTGATTGGGATAATTCTTGATCTTTGACATGGTCATATTCCTCCAAAAATTGATTTTTAATGTATCAAGGTATTAGTTCCTTGCCATGAACTCATGTGCGGCATCGACGGCAACTTTTATTTTATCATTGCTGATGCCCTGGCCCTGAATGGTGCAGTCTGCGCCCAGCATGTATCCGTTGAAGTCACCGACTTCACTGAGAATGCTGTTGACGTCATTGCGTATCTCAGCCTCAGTGCCGTCAAGTATGAAGCCCCTGTTATTGACTCCGCCGAGGACCGGACGGCCTCCGAAGAGCTTCCTGCCCTCGGAAAGGGACAGCCCGGTGTCTTTAACGGACCAGTTTACGATGGCTCCGGGGTATTCCGTATACCATTCCGGAGTGGAGTGATAGGCGTAATCCGGCTCGCCGCAGATGTGAAGAATGTTTCTGCCTCCTCTGCTCTCGGCGGCATGTAATATGACCAGGTCGCCGGCAGTGACGAATTTTGCAAACTCCTCCCTGGTGAAGCGCCCAGGCTCACTGAACTGGCCGGAGTAGAACAAACCATCCGCACCGGCATCAACGAAGCCGGCAGCCCATTCGGCCTGGACGTCGGCAATCCGCATGACCGCGCTTACGACAGCGTCCGGATTCTCTCGGCAATGGGCCATTACCATATCATAGCCAAAGCTCTGAACGATGGTCTTGAGGGGTCCGAACATAGTCTGGAAAAGCAGCGCGTCGTGGCCGGTGGCGTCGAGTATCATCTTGATGACGTCCAGCAGCCTTTGATACACGGGAGAGGAGACGCCGGGGAAGCTGACCTTGTCCCAGTCGGAAGCGGTGTTCAGCGTCACGTCTATGGGCTGAATGTAATCCTGCATGACCTTGTACACGTCGACTCCGGTTTCGCGGAAGGTGCGAAGATGGCTCTGTGCTATGGAGTATGTATTGAGCGTGTGGTCATAGTGATACCAGAAACCGGCGGGTATCCAGTCGCCCTTTTTGCCGCTGAGTACAGCGTTGACACATTCTATTTTGTTCATAGGAAATCCTCTTTAATAATAGTTATTGGTGTTTGCGCTTTTGCAACCTGCGGTCCGGGATGGCCCCGGAGCCGCGTCAGGTATACAAAGTGCAGGCGACCTTACGCCCTTTTTCGATTTCCACGAGGGGAATATCCTGCCCCATGCACTTTTCCGTAGCGTATTTACACCTGGGTGCAAAGCGGCAGCCGGGTTTGGGATTGATGGGGTTTGACACCTCACCCGTGAGAACTATTCGTTCCCGGTCCGGCCTGAGCTCGGGCAGGGGAATGGCGGAGAGCAGAGCCTGGGAATAGGGGTGATACTGCTTTTCAAACAGCTGCTCTTTGGAGGCGTATTCCACTACCTTGCCCATGTACATGACCATGATGTTGGAGCTAATATGCTTTACAACGCAGAGGTTGTGGGTTATGAACATGTAGGCCAGACCGTTGCGCTCTTGAAGGTCCATAATGAGATTGAGTATCTGGGCTTGAATGGACACGTCAAGGGCAGAGACCGGTTCGTCGCAGACAATGAATTTTGGATTGAGCGCGAGGGCACGGGCTATGCCGACGCGCTGTCTCCTGCCCCCGTCAAGCTCGTGGGGGTAAGCGTTCACATAGCGCTCCGACAGACCGACGAGATCCATGAGCTCGAGCACCCTTTCCTCTATCTTGGCCTTGTCGGTGAGCACTTTCTGGACATGGATGGGTTCGGCTATCAGGTCCTGAATGGAGAGACGCGGGTTGAGAGATGAAAACGGGTCCTGAAATATCATCTGCATTTCCCGATATATATTTGGCTTTTTCTTTTTGTGCGAGTCAAAAATGCTCTCTCCGTTATACAGAATCTCACCCTCGGTGGCCGGAAGCAGCCCTAGAATGACACGGCCCAGGGTGGACTTGCCGCAGCCGGATTCGCCGACAACGCCCAGGGTTTCCTCGGGAGAGATAGACAGGTCGACGTCATCTACCGCATGCAGAAAGCCCTGGCCGACCTTGAAGTACTTTTTGAGACCCTTGGTTTCAACAATCGGTGTTTTCATGTCAGCCTCCAAAAACGTCTTTATACTTATGGCATTTAATGCTGTGGGTGCCATGAGTATAGAGCTCAGGTTCTTCCTGCCCGCATATGTCCATACGATATCTGCATCTGTCGCAGAACTTGCAGCCCTTGGGAAGCTCCAGCGGATCGGGCATGCTTCCGGGGATGGGCGTCAGCCTTGCAGCATTGGATTTGAGATCAGGTATGCAGTTGAACAGACCCTCGGTATATGGATGGTTGTTCTTCCTGGCATAAACGTCCTCTACGGTACCGCACTCAATGATCTGGCCGCTGTATATGACGGCGACCTTCGTGCACACCTCGACGACAACGCCGAGATCGTGGGTTATGAGCAACATGGAGGTCTGCATCTGCTCCTGCAGCGTTTTCATAAGGTTGAGTATCTGCGCCTGAATGGTGACATCGAGTGCGGTAGTCGGTTCGTCGGCTATAAGCAGGTCGGGCTGGGCGATGAGCGCCATGGCTATGCCGATGCGCTGCTTCATGCCGCCCGAGAATTGAAACGGATACTCGTGTTGACGCTGGGGCGGGATGCCCACAAGCTCAAACATCTTGTCCACGCGCTCCGCCTTTTCCTTGCGGCTTAGTTCGGCAAAATGCAGGTCCAGCACCTCACGCAGCTGCTTGCCGACGGTCTTGGTAGGGTTGAGGCTCGTCATGGGATCCTGAAATATCATGGAGATCTTGTCGCCGCGGATCTGCTTGAGTTCCTTTTTGCTGAACTCCAGTACATTTCTACCCTCAAAGACTATACTGCCGGAGCTTATTTCGCCTACACGGTCCGGCAGCAGCCTGAGTATGCTGAGCGCAAGAGTGGATTTGCCGGCGCCCGTCTCTCCTACCAGACCGAGGCTCTCACCCTTCTCCAGCGTAAGATCCAGGCCGTTGAGCGCGTGCACGGTACCGTCGTCGGTGTTGTAATTTACATACAGGTCTTTAACATTCAACAGTTGGGACATTTCGGTTCCTCCACTATTTCTTCATCTTCGGGTCAAGCGCGTCGCGCAGACCGTCGCCGATGAAGTTGACGCACATGACGGTAAGGATGATGGCTACGCCGGGAAGAATGCCAAGATACGGATAGTATCTTATATAATTCCTGTTGTCGGCGAGCAGAGTGCCCCACTCAGGAGTCGGCGCCGTGATGCCGAGCCCGAGAAAGCCGAGGGAGGAGATGCTGAGAATGGCGACGCCCAGGGAGATCGTGGCGGTGACGATAACGGGGCCGATGCCGTTGGGGATGATGTGCTTGAGAATGATGTGGAATTTGCTTGCTCCATAGCATTCGGCGGCCTCGACATACTCCATGTTCCTCAGGGTCATGGTGGAGGAGCGGACTATGCGTGAATAGCTCGGTATGTTGCATACGACGAAAGCGATGATTATATTCCTGACGCCGTCTCCCAGGACAGTTATGATGGTCATTGCCATAAATATTGTTGGCACGGCCATGAAGATATCGATTATCCTCATCATTACCTGATCGACCTTGCCGCCGAAGAAGCCGGCGACGGAGCCTATCATTACGCCGAAGATAAAGGACAAAAGTATGATGCACAATCCTGCGAAGAGGGAGATACGGCCGCCGTATATAACTCGCGCCAGCATATCGCGGCCATAGAGGTCGGTTCCAAACGGATGCTCCCAGCTGGGAGACTGAAAGGCTTCGGCGGTGTTCATCGTGATCGCTTTGTCATAGTCGATATACAGAGGGGCGGAGAGAATGACTATGGCGATGAATAGCAGAAAGAACACCGATATGACGGCCAGCTTGTTTTTCTTAAAGCGAAAAAGTATCAACCCAAGCTGTGACCGCCTGTTATGTTCAGTTGCTTTTTGATTTCTTTTTTTCATAATTTCACACTCAAAAATCAATTTAGCAGGGCCCGCAGGCTCAGTTGACATATCCGGCTTTGACTCTTGGGTCAATAAAGGCGTATATGATGTCGATAATAAGGTTGATAAGGGCAACAATGACGGAAACAATGATAACGGTGCCCATGACTATGGGAATGTCACGAACCTTGACCGCGTTTATCAGGAACGTTGAGATGCCCGGTACGGAGAACACCGTCTCGGAGATTATCGTGCCTCCGAAGGCAGTTGCAAAGGTGAGGCCCCAGTTAGTGACGACGGGCATGAGAGCGTTTCGGATAACGTGGCGGAAAACCACCCTGAACTCACCAGCGCCCTTGGCCCGGGCCGTCCTGATGTAGTTCATATTGACGACGTCCAGTATGCTCGAGCGGGTCATGCGCACCTGGCTGGCTATCGTGCCAAGCGCCAGAGTCGTTGCGGGCAGGATCATGTGTTTAAAGGTACCGGAGCCCATCGGAGGCAGCCACTGGAGCTCAAGACAGAATATTATTTGCAGAATCAGTCCGAACCAGAAGCTCGGCATACTCGCAAAAAGCAGAGCAAAAATAAGTGTGATGCCGTCTATCGGCCGGTTCTGTCGGATCGCGGCCAGGGTGCCGAAGGTGAGGCCGATGACTATCGTGATGCCCAATGCACTGAAGGCCAGCGCAAGCGTGTTGGGCAGTCGAAGCAGGAACTCATCTATGACCGGACGGGAATTGTACCACGAGTTGCCAAGGTCACCTTGGATTGCGTTGTACATATAGTTGAAATATCGTACAAACACGCTCTTGTCCAAGCCCAGCTCGGCCCGAAGTGCGGCGACCTGTTCCGCAGAGGCATCAGGCCCCAGAATAAGGGCCGTGGGGTCGCCCATGCCGATGTCGAGCAGCAGATATATGAACAGCGTTATTCCTATGACCACCGGTATGATGAGCAGTAGGCGTTTGAGAATGTATTTAAGCATATCAAGTCCTCGTTTTCAGCCTGTCCAGGCGTTACCTAAATGAACGGGGCGGAAGTAAAATTCCGCCCTGTCCACTTTGCGCATATATCTCAGTAAGTGTAGTCGAAGAAGCGGTTGACGGGGACAGCCTTGTCCGCAGTAACGCCTTTCAGGTCGGAGCGATAGAGGGCGGTGTTGACTTCCTGATAGAGGGGCATGGAGATAGCCTCTTCGTTAATGTAATTGACAAGCTGGGTGTAGATCTCAACACGCTTGTCCTGGTCGGGCTCAAGCCGGCCGGCAATTACAAGGTCGTTCAGCTCCTGGCCATAGGGTATGACCTGGTCGGCATTAAAATACTGGGGATACATGCTGAACATGAAGTGGTTATAGGCATCCATGTCGAGGGAGGAGGCGCCGAGGCAGTGGATGCAGGCATCCCAGTCGTCGTTGTTCCTGACCTCGTCCCAGAAGGTGGCCCTGTCAACGGGGACGATCTTCATGTTGATGCCCACTTCAAGCAGACTGGCCTGCATTACCTGAGCGGCCTTTTCGAGGTTGGTGCCGGCCCAGGTGACGACACGGAATTCACGGCCGTCATAGTCGGAAGCGGCGAGGTACTCCTTGGCCTTTTCGAGGTCATAGGTATAGGACTCATAAGTACCGTCAGCAGGCCTGCCGGTCCAGGTCTCGTCGCCGAGAATGGCAGGAGTGTTGGTCTGGCCGTAGAACACGGCCTGGTTTATGGCCTCCTTGTCGACACCGTACTGGACAGCCTTGCGGAAATTGGTATCGTTGCCGGCCCAGCTGGACTCGAGGAAGTTGTACTGCAGATAGCCGCACTCGAAGCTCAGCTCGGAGGTCCAGGTGACATCGGGATTGTTGATGTTTACAAGGGCATCGAGCGGGAGGTTGAGGGCGACATCCGCCTCGCCGCTTTCAACGGCCAGAACGGCGGTGTTGTTGTCGGCGACAGTCTTTATGATGCAGGTTTCAAAGGCGGCGGTGCCGTTCCAGTATTCGTCGTTGCGCTCAAGGACAATCTGATCGCCGGAAACGGCGCTGACGAACTTGTAGGGGCCGGTGCCGATAGGGGCGGCGTTATAGCCTTCAAAGCCTCCGACCTCTTCCCAGTACTGTTTGCTGGAGATATAGTTGAGACGGCTGCACAGCGCGTTCATTATCGCGCCGTAGGGCTCTTTGAGATGGAAGATGAGATTGAGCTCATCGACGATCTCGACACTGTCCCAGTTGATGAGCAGCGCGGTGCCAAGTGTACGGGTGTACATCTCATCAAAGGTGAACTTGACGTCCTCGGAGGTGAGCTTGTAGCCATTGTGGAAGTAGACGTTGTCACGGAGCTTGATGTAGATGTCGCGGCCATCCTCGCTGATCTCATAACTTTCAGCCAGGTAGCCCTTGACCTTGCCGCCGTCGCTCCAATCTTTATAGAACAGAGGGTCATAGACCTGGCTGTACACAAGAGTGTCGGGCAGATTGGTCATGCTCGGGCAGAGGTTATTGAAATATACCGGCTCGCTCGAGGTGACAACTACAAGTTCGGTTTTCCCATTGTTGGTGGCGTCCGGATCGCTGGAAGGCTCGGTGCTTCCACATCCGGAGGTGGTAAACGCGAGTGCGAGGGTCATAGCCAGCAAGAGTACGACAGAGATCAATCGTTTTTTCATTCCATTACCTCCTGAATTGAATGTTTGTTTTCCCCTGCGGGTTTTGCCTATGTTTCGTGTTTGCATCCTGCTCACAGAGCGTCGCATGCGAGCCGAGTGCCAATGTGTACGTTTACTTTCCAGGGCTGATCGTCCGGGTTTATGGCTCTGGGACCGCAGCAGGCCCCTCTGTGCCAGTGACCTCCGGCGGCAAGGGACGAGAAGCTGTCTGTTTTCCAACCATAGATCTGACCCATACCGGGACCGAGCTGATCGTAATAAGTCCACAGCCCGCTGCCTGCATCGTGCCGATTCGTATACTCGGACAGCCATTCCCAGACGTTTCCCGTGGTGTCCACAACGTTGCGTGCGCTTATTGCGTAGGGCTTTGCGCCGCATTCCACATATTTGCCGGTATCGAGGTCAACGCTGCAGCCCGTACGGGCGCGCACCTTGTTGGTAACGTCACACCAGCCGTACGTGTTGCTGTCGTCCTCACCCTGCGGCGCTCCGTAGGCTGCGGCAAGCCACTCGGTGTACTTCATGAGCCGCATTCCGGAGCGGGCGGCAAGCTCAGCAAAGTTGTACTGGCAGAGACCGTCTATGCCGGAGACAGGCATCTGCCCATATCGGCTTTGCAGCTCTCCGTCTGACACATGGACCAGGTTCTCACCGGACATGAATGTGAATTCAGATTTTTTGCTGGCTTGGTATATGGAAACCCATATACTGCCGACCTTGACAAGGCCGCCAAAGAGGACTCTAGGGCGGTTTTTCAGGTCCCATACAGAGTTTGGAACTATGCCGATGGTGACGTTGTCCTGCCAGCGGATACCTCCTGAGCCGAACTTGACACCGAGAGAATCTATCGGCACCCACAGCCCATCGCTGCTGACCTTGCGGATCGAGCCATAGTGGAAGCCGCCTATCATGCGGCAGCTCTCAGCGGAGGCGCCAGCGGGATAGGTACCGTTTTTGGAAACCACGACCACGGGTACACGCCCGTCGATGCAGAGATATATAAAGTAGTCGCATCCCACCTCAAACGGTTCGGGGATATCGAGCGCAAGTGCAGGGTCAAATATGAAATCTTCGTTGTTTACGGCAAGGACGGCATCGCTGCCGCAGCCAACCTTGACCGAGCAGCCGGCCCTTATGACGAGCCGGTTCTGTTCATAGGCAAAGGGCTCGTGCTTTTCGATAAATTCGGAGCCGTCGCACTGAAACGACGCAGCTGCTTCGACAATACCGCTTTCAGAACGTAATATTTCAAACATTGCTCAGCTCTCCAATCAGTTCGTCGATTTCTCCGGCGCTGAAGCCGAGCCGGTTCATCTCACAATTCGGGTCCGGCACAGGTTCGTAATCCTCCTGGTGCTGAGTCTCGGCCCTTTTGCTCCAACTTTCAGCTTTCAGGGCCATCATTTGGGTGGTCGCCTTTATGGCCTGAAGCCTTGCCTTCAGAAGTTCCGCCCCTTCGCCGGAGGCTTTGACGTGAGCGACTGCGTTGAGGTAGTCCTGCTTTGTACACAGGGTGTAGGGCAAGTTTGTCATCTGATCTCTTCTCCTGGTATCCTTAGTTTCGGCGGACATCTACCCAGCTGTGCGTATCGGACGATTCATAGACCTTTTCTATCAGCTCCTGAGCCCGGAGCCCGTCCTCCATGTTGGCGGTGAGACCGTCGCCGCAGTCGTTAATGACGTCTATAAAAGCCTGCATCTGCTCGGCGAAATACTCCTGGGGTATGTCAAGCTTGGTGTAGTTATAGCTGTCAACATAGGGCTCGCCTATACAGACCTCTATGGTGTCCTCGAGATTCTTGTCCGTAAGAGTGTAAATTATTACGCCTTTGCTGCCGTATATCTGAATACGCTGATAGTTTTTGCGTCCCATGCAGCACTTGCTTATGGCGAATACGCCGGAGGCGCCGGAGGTGAATCGGGCCATCATGTGGCAATAGTCGTCGGTATTGACCTCGCGCAGCTCACCGGTCACGGGATCCGGGCGCGTATTGATGAGGTTTTCAGCCGTAGCGCATATGCTCTCGTAGTCGAGTCCAGTAATAAAGGTTACAAGATCCATGACATGGCTGCCCAGATCAAAGACTACACCGCCGCCGGCAACGCCCTTCTGGAAACGCCAAAAGGTGGGGAGAGAGAAGGGCCTGAGATCATAGTCCTGATAATATTCGGTGTTGACATGATATATCTTGCCTATCACGCCGCTATCGACTATGTGCTTGGCATATCTAGCCGAGGCCTTGAAGCGGTAGGTGAAAAGCACGGTGTTTTTGGTGTGGGTCTCACGTACCTTGTCGTTGAGTTGGCGCACCTCCTCAACATTGAGACCGACGGGCTTTTCCATAGCAAAAGGCAGGCCGCGCTTTATGGCCTCCATGGCTATGGCGACGTGCGAATCGTTGGGTGTGCAGATAACGACCGCATCGATGAGCCCACTGTCCATCATCTCAACGTAATCCGTAAATGTGCCGCTTTCGGGTATGCCGTTGATGCGGGCCTTTTTGCTAAGGGCGTCGCGGTTCACATCGCAGATAGCGGTAACCTCAGCGTCCGGGCTGGCCTTTATGCCCCGGCAGTGGCGGTCGAAAATCATACCCGTTCCAACCATGCCGACCCTGATCATTTTCTTTTCCATAAGAGCCTCCCATTGTTTCATCTTTCAAAGCCTGCGCGCGGCTGCGCATCAGGATTCGGTCATAATTTGTAAAATCGTCCTGTCTGTCTGGCGCATTCCTTCCTTGGCGAGCCGGCCGACGTTTGTAATAGTTTTTTCAACTCCGTCGGCTACAATGCCATCTCCGCCACTGAATTGCTTGTGCTCCAGATACATCTGATAGCCAAGGATTCCGGCCTCGACGGCCATGGCGATTTTGGCAGCGCAGGAGGGTTTGGCGCCGTCGCAAATTGTGCCGGACAATATGGCGACTGCATTTGTGATTGTGCTTGCGATGCAGTTGTAATCCGCGCCCAGAAGGTAAGCGATACCTGCGCCGGCTCCGCAGCCGGCGCTTACTGCGCCGCAATAAGCGGAGAGCTTGCCTATGCCGGTTTTCTGGTGAATAGTAACCAGATTAGAGACAAGCAGGGCTCGATACAGCTCTGACTGACTTGCTCCGATGTGTTTTGCGTAGCGTATGACAGGAACGGAGGCGGTGATTCCCTGGTTACCGCTGCCGGATACGATCACAACGGGCTGCTCACAGCCGCTCATCCTGGCATCGGAACCGGCTGCTGCATATGCTCTGGCCTCGGTAACGATGTCGTTCCCGGCGTTTTTTATAAGGACCCGGCCTATTCCTGCACTCCAGCTTTCGCGCAGACCTTTCTCAGCAATGGCAGAATTGCAGCGTATCTGATTATCCAGCGTAGGTACAACTTCGGAGAGGTCGACAGTATTAGCGTATTCCACGATGTCTCTTACATTGAGCACGCTTCTGTCCGAAGGGAACTCGCCGGCAGCATCGTCGGGGTCGATATCTTTCAGCACACAACCGTTTTTCGATTCGAAAATAATGTTTGAGTGGCTGTTGGCGATATGAACGACGGCGGAATCCTGGCCGCAGCGGCCTGTGATGCGGATCTCCAGCATGCGTGGAGTATCCATACATACGACCAGCATGGGTGTGGAGTCGGAGTATGCCTTTATTCTTTGGTGCAGTTCCTGGGGAACGGCGGAGATGACCTGCAGCTCCATTTTTGCATTTCCGGCAACAATACCGGCTGCCGCAGCGGCCTTGATGCCTTTGAGCCCTCCCGTGTTGGGAACGATGACGCTTTTGACATTTTTGACTATATTGCCGCTGACTTCAATTTTTATGTGTTCAGGTATGGCACCCAAAAGCTCTTTCATCCTGGCAGCACAGTAGGCTATCGCGATGGGCTCCGTGCAGCCGGTCGCCATAAGAAGTTCTTCTTTCAAAATCGCCGTGTATGCGGCCTCTCTAGATTTACTAAGCATGACACACTCCAAAATTGTTAAAGAAGTACTTTGTTTAGATAACTAAGTTAATAAGATTATAGTATTTGTGAATTTCTTTGTCAAGGGATATTCAATGTATCAGAAGTGACAATCGGAGGGCGCAAAATTGACAAATTGCGCAAAAATTTCGGACGGGCACACACGCCCGCCCTCCAAAATAATGGGGAAGACATTAATCTATTACAAAGGAAAAACGGTCAAAATTATTCAAAATATTAGTTGCACTATTTCAAAGGAGATGTATAATAAAGCTATCTGACATTGATGTTAAGCATATCAGGTGTGTAGTAAGGAAATTGAAAACTTTTGGTGTTGCGCATAGACAGTTAATGAGTTAAGATTACTAAGTAACATGGCGAGCTGTGTTCATGATGGTTCTTGATCGACTTGCCGGCCTGGAACGTACAAATCGGAGTACGTCAAATTTGCCTACACTAAATTAAAGGATTTGTGAATTGATTATGCAAAGTAAAAGCCTGATGCGGATCTACAATAAGGACAAGATTTTGAATCTCATACGAAAGAACCGATCGATATACAGAGCCGAGCTTGCCAGACTGACTGGTCTTAGCATGCCGACCATTATGAGCATTACGGATGAGCTGATCGATGACGGGCTTATCAGAGATGCAGGAAAGGGAATATCCAGCGGGGGCAAGCCGCCCATGCTGCTGGAACTCATACCCGAGTCGCATCTTTTTGTCGGTGTAGATATCAGCGGTGCCATGTTCAAGTGCACGATTCTGGATCTGCAGGGCAATATCGTTTACAGCAAGTCCAGAGAAAAAGACGGGCAGCCGTCTGCGGATACCATTGAGGCTGTAAAAGAATTTATAGAGACTTCTATCAGCGAATCGGGAGTGGACTCCAGCAAACTCAGCGGCATAGGAGTGGGGATACCCGGTCTTGTTGATACGGCTGAAGGCATGGTTATAACCTCCATAGATTACAACTTGAAGCACGTTGACTTCCATACGCCGTTGCAGGATCATTTTAAAATGCCAGTCTTTATTGAAAACTCCTCTAAGGTTATGGCAATCGGTGAAAAGTGGTTCGGTGCCGGAACAAACTGCGATGACTTTGCACTGGTAACTGTGGGCCGCGGCATAGGTGCGGCGCTTATTATAAATGGAGAAATATATCGTGGTTTCAATAATATGAGCGGAGAATTGGGCCACATGGTGATAAATCCCAACGGCCCGATATGTAAATGCGGCCGTCAGGGCTGCCTGGAGGCGATGGCTTCCGGAAAGGCCATTGCAAATCAAGCGCGCAATCTTGTGGCTGGTGGCAGTGCCTCCAAGATGCTGGAGCTTGCCGGGGGCAACGTGGACAAAATAAATTCCGATATCGTGTTCAAAGCCGCCGAAATGGGAGACGTTCTGGCGCGCAGGATAGCTGATGAAGCGGTGTACAACCTCTCGATCGGGCTTACCAACCTTGTTTGCCTTTTTGACTGTCAGAGAATCGTGCTCACGGGATATGTTGTCAAGGACAATGACTACCTTCTGCAAAAGGTTTCCGAGAACATAAATGCTACGAGGAGTCTGTACTACGGAAATGTCCCCGTCGAAGTAAGGCTGTCCAAGCTCGGTGAGGAAGCGGCCGTAATAGGCGCGGCCGCGCTTCCACTGCAAAATTTTGTACTCAACAGCAACGCTTAAGCTGACAATAGAAAATAAAAAAGCGGGAGGTTCGGCTTAATGAACCTCCCGCTTTTTGTATTGTACATTTGTACCTATTTGGCAGCCCGAAGAATCGCGGCCACGTCAGAGGATTTCAGCGGCATGAAATGTCCGACGGTGTGCGTGTCCCCGTCGCAGCATTTGTCTGCAAGCTCGGCTATCTGAGCATCAGTGGGCTCACATCCGAGGCTGCTGAGGCTGGTGGGCATGTTCAACTCGCGGAAAAAGCTCTCCAACGCTGCGATGCCTTCAAGCGCGGTCTGTTCCGCACTGTCGCGACGGGTTATACCCATAACGTTTTCAGCAAATTGAGCAAAGCGTGAGGGCTTGACCTTCATCACATATCTTGCCCAGCTGCCCCATATAGCGGCAAGTCCTGCTCCGTGCGCTACGTCAAACATGCCACCGAGTTCATGCTCTATCATGTGCGGAGCCCAGTCCCCAATGGAGCCGCAGCCGGTGAGTCCGTTGTGCGAGAGACTGCCTGCCCACATTATGGTCGCTCGTGCCTCGTAATCTTCCGGGGATTTGAGCACTTTACGGCTATACTCGAGTACGGTTCGCATAAGAGCCTCGGACATAGCATCTGTAAGAGCCATGCTGTCAACGGAAAAATAACGCTCCATGGTGTGCATCATTATATCCACGCATCCGCTTGCTGTCTGATAGGGAGGAAGCGTGTAGGTGAGCTCCGGATTCATAACGGCGAACTTGCACTGGCAGTAATTACTGTCAAAGGAACGCTTGAGCAAATTTTCGTCGTTCGTGATTACGGAGCCATTGCTCATTTCACTTCCTGTTGCGGCTATGGTAAGCACTGCTCCGACGGGGGCACTGCCCTGGCAGATCGCTTTGCCGATGTAGAGATCCCATACGTCACCGTCGTATTTGAGGCCGGCGCCTATGGCTTTGCAGGTGTCAATGACGCTGCCGCCGCCAACAGCCAGCAGAAACTCTGCACCAAATTCTTTGGCAAGCTCTATACCCTCATAGACCTTGGAAAGCCTGGGGTTAGGCTTTACTCCGCCCATTGAGACATATTTTATGCCCGCAGCTTCGAGACTGGCAAAGACTCTGTCAAGCAATCCGGACTTTTTTGCGCTGTTGCCTCCGTAAACAACAAGAGCAGAGCCGGCGCCTTCTTCCTTAATAAGCTCACCTACTCTGGATTCGCAGCCTTTGCCAAATACCACTTTGGTTGGCGCATAGTACAGAAACTCCTCCATAAAAACACTCTCCTTTTTTAAAAATATCATCAACGAGTATCTTAGTTATGATAATTAAGTTACTTGACAATAATAATACCATCTGAAGTTCTTTTGTCAAGTCTCATTTTAAGGCAGAGCGTATGGCGCCGGAAAAGTAAAAACGCTGGCCCTGAACACAGGGCCAGCGCGGTAAAAGCAGGCAATTTGTTTTTTGTTTTCAACGTCAGCTCAACTGAGCTATCGCTTCTGCGATGGTGTCGGCGGCGGAGGAGTAGGAGGAGGGGGACAGGGGGTCGGGGAGGCTTAGGTCGGCTACCACCTCTGAGCAGTAGTAGATCTCCGGGTCCGTCGCCACCAGGCGCATGTAGGTGTCCGCCGCACTTTCCGGGGAGCTCTGAAGCTCACTGTAAAGCTCCAGCACCGGGATCGTGGCCAGGCAGTAGCTGATATAGTAGAAGGGGCTGTCGAAATTGTGCGGCACATAGACCCAGTCGTACATGCTGCCCTCATAGGGAGTATAGCCGTATTCCTCGTACAGCTCCGCGTAGATCTCACAGGCGCGCTCCGCGGTCAGGTTTTCCTCGGCGTATGTGCGCTGCAGAAATTCATCGTACATCGCGCCGTCTATCACATTCGTGATGATATCGTAGAAGGTCTCCAGCTCCAGCATGTGCGCCGTGTCCGCTCCGAACAGCTCCTCATACCAGTGCGTCGCCATGAGCTGCATGCCTATGGACTGCATCTCGCAGACCTCGAAGTCAGGAGAGCCGAAGACCATGTCGCTCGGTATGGCATAGCTGTTGAGGAAATGCCCGAACTCGTGGATGAGTGAGGTGTAGTCGTAGCAGTCACCGGTGGGAGCAAGGAAAATGAAGGGCTCGTTATACCAGTAGAGCGTGGTGGTGAAGCTGGTACCGGTCTTGGTTGGCAGCTCCTCATTGTCGCATAGCCCGTACTCCACCATGTAGTCGTAGGCCTCGGCGGCCTCTGGAGAGAGCCCGTGGGCTATCGTCCCGAGCGCGGCAAGCGTGTCCTCCGCCGAGCTCTCAAGGCCGGAGTCCAGTATGTCTCCGTAATTGAGGTTAAGAGTCTCGCTGTTTTCAAGGATGAGGGGCACGAAATACTCCTTGACCGCGGACCAGACGGCCTGAACGTCCTCAGGGAGATAGTCCCTGGAATAGGTGTTGTAATAGGCGTAGTCCGCGTAGCTGTCGTAGCCCTCCGCGGCCGCTATCTCGCGCCGTACGTTCACCAGCTCCACGAATACCTCCATCATCGCCTCGACATCCGCGTCGGGCGAGGCGTAGAGGCTGTAATACTCGTTCACGAGGGCGTTTTCCCGGTCATAGAGCGTGCTGTCCGCCTGTGCGTTGGGCTCATAGGCCGCGAAGATCTCAGCCTGTGCCTCGCCGCAGTACTCGGCCAGAAAATCATAGCTGTCCGTCAGCGCCGTCTGGTGCATGACGTCCCAGAAAATGCCGTCGGCCTCGCTATTGGCGGCGTAGGCATCATCGAGCGCAGCAAGCGCCTCGGCGTCGGAGGGGTCACGGTAATACTTGAGATCAGCCAGTTCAAGGGCCGTACGTATGTAGTAGTATTCGTCGATGAAGTAGAAGACCGCGTCGTCAAAGTCCCCCTGATCGGGGTCAGCCGATGCGATGGAGAGCAGCTCGTCGCCCAGACTGCGGAAATAGTCGAGGTCTACGTAGCAGGACATGTCCTCGTAGTGCGTATCCGCGCGCCAGCTGGAGTAGAAATAGAGCTCCTGCGTCAGCGCGTCGGAGTGCGACACGTTTTCTGGGTAGGGTACGCTCGTGGATGGATTGTCCAGCCGGTCCTCGAGCGCGTCTATCGCGCCGCAGCCCGAGAGGGCGCCGCACAGCAAGAGCACGGCGAGCAGCAGCGCCGGAAGTCTTTTCTTCATAAATCCTCCAATGGGACCGCGCTTAGGGCGCGGCTTACTTACAGCTCAGCTTCAAATACGCAGTGGTCCTTGTCCACCAGGCCGACGGCGGTTTTGGCACCGAACAGACGCTCCAGGCCCTCGGCCAGCTCCGCGCGCGCGGCGAGGACGCGGTCAAGGTTCAGACTGGTGAAGCCGTCGATGGGGAAAAGCAGGTCGGCCGTCTCGGGAGTGATCTTTCCTATCTCGCTCTGCCTCCAGGTCCAGCGGCGGGTACGGACCTGGCCGTCGGAGACGTAGACCACCTCGTCCGGCTCCGGGATCTCGGCCTCGCCGCCGCCGAAGGGGACAAAGCTGTCACCCGGCTGGGCGTGGCGCACCTCCAGCGCGCGGCTAACGGTGCCCATATCGTGCGCGCCGATGGGCAGACGGTACTTGAGCGATACGGCGTTGCCGAAGTCAACGACGGGGCTTATCTCCGGGAAGCCCTTGCCCTTGGCGATGCGGGTCAGCAGGGCCTCGATGGAGCACATGAACTTGTTGGGGTTTATGTTCAGGGCGCGGAAGGCGTCGCGGTAGGGCACTATTTCAGGCGACTCCTTGACCTTGATGCCCTCGAGCGCCTTTTCGCACTGGGCAATGCTCTCGTGAAGCATCGCGGAGACCTCGGGGATGGGCTTGGTGTTGTCTGCGCCCTTGACGGCCACGACGCCGAAGCAGGCGTCGGGCAGAAGCTCGAATACTGCGGGGGAAACTTCGAATCTCATTACCAACATCTCCAGACTATATAGAATTAGTTGCAAGTGAACAAAATTACCTGTCGCTTTTCGGCGATCTCACTGAGGAGCCGCATCGCGGCCTCTCGGCGCTCGGAGTCAAGATTGACCAATGCGTCGTCGAGAACTATGGGGCAGGGATCTTCGCCGGGAAGGGTGAGCTCCACTATGGCAAGGCGCACGGCGAGGTACATGAGGTCCGCCGCGCCTGCGCTGAGATAGAGCGCCTGCCTCGGCGCGGCCTCGCCCGCGCGGCGCAGCAGCACGGAAAAGTCGCGGGCCACGGCTACGTCTGTATATCTGCCGTCCGTCATGCGGGAGAGATACTCCGCCGCGCGGCGGCCCAGCGCGGGGGAGAAGCGGCTTTGCAGTTCCGCGTCCGCGTCGCTGAGCGTCTGCGCGGCAAGGCTGATTGCCTCATACTGCGCCTCCAGCTCCGCGATGCGCTCGCGCTTTTCCAATATACCGCTCTCGAGGACCATGGGGTCGCCCGTTGCGGCTATCGTGCCGCCGAGCTCGGCTATGGCCGAGCGCAGCCGCTCGCAGCGCTGCGCGGCGGCGCGGCTGGCGGCCGTGGACACCTCCGGCTCCTCAAGCAGACGGGCCTCGGCCTTTTTGCGGCGCTCACGCGCCTCATAAAGCGCGCGCTCGGCGCGCTCCTCGGCGCCCGCGGCCTTGTCGGCGGCGGCGCAGAGCTCCGCATATTCCCTCGCGGCTTCGGCAAGCTCCGCTTCGTCCGACGCACCGAGCTCCGAAAGCAGGCGGCGCCGCTCCGCCGCGGCCTCGCGTGCGCTCGCCGCGGCCTTTGCCGAGACCATGAAACGCCAGACCGCCAGCGCCGCAAACACCGCGGCGCCGATGAAGGCGTACCAGACAAAGAAGCCCGCGACGATACAGGCAAGGCAGAGTGCGGCAAAAATATATGCCGGCGTGCGGGACACCGCAGCGTGGGAGGCGGAGAGCAGCTCTTCGGCCTGCGCCGCGCCGGCTTCGGCCTCCTCGCGCGCCTCATCCGGGTCCATGCCCGCAAAGGGCCCGGTCCGGGCGGCGGCCTCGCGCCTCGCCCTCTCTGCTACGGCGGCGGCGTGCGCTGCCTCAAGGCGCTGCACGTCCTCGCCTGCACGGTCGATCGCCTCGCGCACGGCGGCGCGGGCCTCGGCCCGGGCCTCTGCCTCAGCCCGGGCGGCAGCCCCGGCCTCCTCCTCGGCGCGGTCCAGCTCGCGCAGCAGGCCTTCGCGCCGCTCGGAGGCGGCGGAGACCCGTTCAAGCAGACGCTCCTGGGCGTCAAGCTCAGATTCAAGCTCCGGCAGTGCGCCCATTCGGCTGCGGCTTCTGCGGCGATTTTGCCAGCTCTTGAGCCGGGAGAGCGCCTCGGAGCAGCTCGTTCCCTCCTCGCCGGTGGACACCACGGCGGCTATGCGCCGCTCCAACTCGGCGGAGCCGGTGACAGCGGCCTCGCCCTGGCCTATGAAGGCGCTGCGGCGGAACACCTCCCGCCCCGCGCCGATGAGCGTTTCGCCCGCCGTAGCGCCGGTCAGTCCCGGCACGGGCTCAGCGGTGCCGGTATACACGGCCTTGAACTCCCGCATGGGCGCCGAGGCCGTCCGCGTCGAGCGCGTGAGCGTTATCTCGCGCCCGCCGTATTCTATCTCCATCGTGCCGGCCATCGGCGTGCCCGACCACGGGGCGTAGCGCAGCTTGCCCGGCAGGAAGCCCGCCTTCTGACGCTCCGAGGTGTCGATGCCGTAGAGCATCGCGCGGATGAAGGCGCACCAGGTGCTTTTGCCGCTCTCGTTGGGCTGATTGATGATGTTCAGGCCCGGCTCAAGCTCGAGCGTTTTGCCCTCCAGGCAGCCGAAGTCTGCGCGCATTTTGCGGATGATCATATGGCCTCGGCCTCCTCTCCGCCGTCGAGCGCGGCGAGACCCCAGCGCACGGCTCGGGTTATCGCCTCGCGCTCTGCGTCGTCGGCCGCGGCGTCGTATTTTTCGCGCAGCCGGCGCAGGAAGGCCCCGCGGAGCGAGTCCTCCTCTGCACGGGCCCAGACGTCCCGGCGCAGGCGCGTCTCGTCGCGCAGCCTAAGGGCAAAGCAGCCGTCCTCAAGGGAGCGGCGCAGAGCCGTGAGGTCGGGGGGCGAGTCCGTCTCGCCCTCGACTATTACCTTATATATATTCCGCGCCGCCCCCTCGGGCAGGCGGAAGCTCTCGAGCTCCGCAGCGTCCGCGTGCAGCACCTCGTAGCGCCGCGTGCAGACGGGGACGAAGCGGGCGGAGACGTTACCAGGCTCTACGTCGGCGATGATGACGCCCTTGTCGCCGGTCTCGTCAAAGCCGCGCCCCTCGGGGCAGCCGGGCCAGGCGTAGAAGCTGTCCCCGGCGCGGCGCAGCCCGCTGAAGGCGTGCGTGTGGCCGAGGGCTATGTAGGTCATGCCGCTTTGAGCGAGCTCGGCCTCGGAGATGGGGTTGTAGCGCGAGCTCGGGAGCCCGACTTCGCCGTGCAGGCACATGAGGTCGAGTTCTGCCCCGGCCTCCGGCGCCTTGAAGCCCGCGAGCAGCGGGCCGGAGACGGTGTCGGTGAAGGCCGCGCCCCAGACGCGGACGCCTTTGTCGGGCAGTTCCACGGCCTCGAGCCGTGGGGAGGTGAAAACGTGCACATTTTCCGGCAGAGCCAGCCTCTGCCAGCGCCCGCCGGGGCGGAAGAAATCGTGGTTGCCGGGCGCGATGAACACCGGCACCTCCATCTCGGCGAGCGCGAGGCGGAGCGCGTCCTCTGTCTCGGGCCAGGTGCGGTCGCTGTCGAAGATGTCGCCGGAGAGCAGCACCAGCTCCGCCTCCGTCTCCGCCCTCAGCTGGGCGAGCGAGCGGAGCAGCGAGCGCTGCTCGGAGCGGCGCAGCGCGGCCTTTTCCTCAGGCAGGCTCTCAAAGGGCGAGTCGAGGTGCAGGTCCGCGGCGTGGAGTATGCGTATCATGTGTACCTCACCGCCTCGGCCCTCAGGCAGGCGCCCGTCTCGCTGTCGAGCTCGAACACCGCGCCCTCGAGCTTGGCGGGGCCCGACGCGCAGTCATAGCGCCGCGGCACGTCGCCGAGGAACTTGCCTATGGACTGCTCCGGCTTGATGCCGATGACGGTTATATAGCCGGTCCCGCGCGGGAGTATGCGTGCATCCGAGGTCTGCACGTGGGTGTGCGTGCCCCAGACGGCGGAGACGCGGCCGTCGAGGTAATAGCCCATGGCGAGCTTCTCACTGGTGGCCTCGGCGTGGAAGTCGACGAGTATCATCTTCGCCTCGGCGCCCTCGAGCAGGGCGTCGACGGTGAGGAAGGGGCTGTCAGTGTTGGGGTCGAGCGTGAAGCGGCCCAGCAGGTTCACCACCAGCAGCTCGCCGAATGGCGTGCGGAAGCTGGCCGCGCCCCGGCCGGGGCACTGGGGCGCATAGTTGGCCGGGCGCAGAACGGAGGGGCTCTCGTCCAGGTAGGGCTGGAGCTCCCAGCGGGTCCAGGTGTGGTTCCCGAGGGTGATGGCGTCCGCTCCGGCGGCGAGCAGCGCGTCGCACTGCTTGGGCGTCACTCCGACGACGTTTGCGTTTTCGCCGTTGACGACGACGAAGTCCGCGCCGACCTCTTTTTTGATACGCCTCAAATTTTTAGCAGCGTAATCGAGGCCGGGATTGCCGACCACGTCGCCGACTGCGAGTATGCGAAAGAGCATGTTTGGTATCGCTCCTTTTTGACCATAGTTTAAATCAATAATAAAGAAGTATAACACAAGCCGCGCGCGGGGGCAAATATTATTCCGCGGCCGGGACATAATAAGAGCGCAAACAAAGAAACGGAGGGCGAAAAAGATGCAGAATATGTCATTCCTCAAGGGCATGGGCATGGGTCTCGCGATAGGCGCCTCTATGGGCATGGCGCTCGCGCCTAAGCGCAAGAACACCAACGTCGTCGGCAAGGCTCTGAAGGCCGCCGGCGAGCTGGCCGAAAACATCACGGACGCGATGATGAAATAATCGGCAAAAAAGGCGAAAAAGTACTTGCAAAGCCAGTCCGACTGTGCTAATATATTAAGGCGCTAGATGAGCGCCGTTAGCTCAGCTGGATAGAGCGTCTGGCTACGGACCAGAAGGCCGGGGGTTCGAATCCCTCACGGCGTGCCAAATAACCCGCCTGCACAGCAGGCGGGTTATTTGTTGTCAAATCCGGATTCGAACGGGAGCGGGAGTGAATGACGTGCCGGTGGCACGTCAGAGCCGCGACCCGGCCTGCCCCGCAGGGCAGGTCGAATCCCTCACGGCGTGCCAAAAAACCTGTCTGCATCGCAGACAGGTTTTTTGTTTTGCCTTTTTTCGAAAAAACTCTTGACTGTAAAGTGGGTTTATACCCTAAACTGGGGTTATGAACTGTCAGGAGGTGGGCGCATGACAATAGCGGAGCTCGAGCGCAGGAGCGGGATGACGCGCGCGAACATACGCTTTTACGAGGGTGAGGGTCTCATCTCGCCCGCGCGCCGGGAAAACGGCTACCGCGACTATTCGGATGAGGACCTTGAGATACTGCTGCGGGTACGGCTGCTGAGGACGCTGGGCGTCCCGCTCTCGGAGATACGCGAGATGCAGTCCGGCGAGCTCGGCCTCGCCGCCGCGATGGACAGGCAGATCGAGCGCCTGCGTCTCGAGCAGCGCGAGGCCGCGGACTCAGAGGCCGTCTGCCGCGACATCCGCGGCTCCGGCGAGAGCTTCGAGGTCCTCGATGCGCGCCGCTGGCTCTCGGAGCTCGAGACGCGCGGCGCGGGCGTTGCCCCGGAGCAGGACAGCGAGCCGCCGCTCATCTGCCCCTGGCGGCGCTTTTTCGCCAGGACCTTAGACATGACGCTCCTGGGCGTCCTGCCCGTCGCCGCCGCGACCTTTGCCTTCCGGCTGAACTTCGACACGGCGAGTACGGGCGCGAGCATTATCCGGACTGTCACTGCGCTCGTGCTCGCCATGCTCCTGGAGCCCCTCGCACTCCACTACTTCGGCACCACACCGGGCAAGTGGCTGCTAGGCCTCTCCGTGGAGTCCGTAAACGGCGGGCGGCTGAGTGTGGCCGAGGCTCGCCGGCGCACGACGGGTGTTCTCATCTACGGCATGGGCCTGGACATCCCCATAGTCGGGTTGGTCCTGGAGATCGTCTCTTGGCGCAGGCACGCCAACGGACAGCAGCTCAGATGGGAAGACGAATCCGAGCTGCGGCTGGGAAAACGCGGCGACGGAGCGAATGCTGTGCTCTACATAGGCGCCATGGCGTTGGTGCTCGGACTGTGGCTGCTCACCGGCTTCTCCGCCGACATGCCGAAAAACCGCGGCGCTATGAGCACGGAGGAGTTTCTTGAAAACTACGAGAGCCTCTCTGACCTCTATGGCATGGAGCACGGCGGCGACACGCTTACCGCCGACGGCTGGGCGCACGAGCCATCGAACACCATCTACCTCGACCTCGGCGACACGACGCTCGATTACGATTTCACCGAGGAGGACGGTGTGCTCACCCGCATCGAGCTCACCGCCGTGGCGGGCAGCGAAGCCAGCCTTGTGAGCCCGCAGACGGACGAGATGATGCTAGTTGCCATGAGCTACGTCTGGGGCAGGGACGGCCTCGGCACGCTGAACCTCTCCGCAAGAAACGCCCTGCTGCGCGAGATAGAGGACAGCGATTTCCGGGACTTCGACATCAGCGCGGGCGGCGTCCGACTGCGCTGCGAGGTGGAATACAGCGGCGAGCCGACCTCAATCGGGCTCGTGCCGCGCAGCAGCGGCGAGGACATCGCCTTTGAGCTGCGCTTCACAGCGGAGCAGGAATGAGAAGAATAAAAGCCCCGGCCTGGTTCCAGGCCGGGCTTTGCTATTACAGACGAATTTTGTCCGCCGTTATCTCCGCGAGGCTTGCGGCGCCGGTCATGAGCATGACGTTTTTGAGCTGGGAGCCGAGGCTCTCGGCGTAGAGCGTCACGCCCTCGGCTCCGCCGCCGTGAGCGGCGACCACGAAGGGGCGGCCGATCATCACCGCGTCCGCGCCGAGCGCAAGGGCCTTGAAGATGTCCGTGCCCGTGCGTATCGCGCCGTCTGCGATGATCTTGATGGAGTCCCCCACCGCGGCGCGCATCTCGGGTATGACCTCGCAGGTGCCGGGGGCGGACTGGATGACGCGTCCGCCGTGCGTGGAGACTATGACGCCCGCGCAGCCGGCCCGCGCGGCTTTCTCAGCGCCCGCAGCGGTCATGACGCCCTTGGCCAGGAAGGGGATCTTGACGGAGCTGGTAAGTTCGCGGAGCTCTGCCTCGCTCTTGGGGCCCAGCTGGTTCACCGCCGAGCCCATGTTGGCGAAGCCCGCCGCGTCCACGTCGCAGGCGAAGGCTATGCAGCCGGCAGCCTCCATCTCCTTTGCGCGGGAGATGAGCTTCTCGTTGTCGGCCCAGGGCTTGAGGGTGATGACGTTCAGGCCCTCATTCTCCTTCGCGGCCTCGAGGCCCAGGGAGTACTGCTCCGGGTTGGCGTTGTCGCCGGTGAAGGGCAGTATGCCCGCGGCCTTCGCGCCGCGCACAAGGGCGAAGGTCCAGTCACGGTCGCTCATTGCGCCGTTGTAGTTGTAGTTCATGCCGCCTATCGGTGCGGCGAAGATGGGATAGGTGAAGCGGTGGCCGAAGATGTCCAGCGTCGTGTCCTGGCCGCGGTTTTCGTAGACCGTATCCATGTTTATTTTCACGCGGGAGAGAAACTCGGTGCAGTTGGTCCAGGAGGAGCCGTCTCCCATCGCGCCGGTGCCGGGAAGCTCGCCCCGGCATGCGACGCCGTTGCAGACCTTGCAGGCGCGGCAGTTGGGGCGCATTATCTCCCGTGCGCGGGTCCAGACCTCGTCAAGCGTCATTGCTGACCCTCCCCTTGTTTATGAGTTTGATAACGACCAGCGTGCCGAGCATGAGCAGTATGGCCACAGGCAGGGCAATGTAGGCGTTGGGTACGAAGCCCGCGACTATGTAGCTCACGCAGCTGACCGCGGCACAGGTTATGGCGTAGGGCAGCTGGGTGGAGACGTGGTTGACGTGGTCGCACTGAGCACCGGCGGAGGCCATGATTGTGGTGTCAGAAATGGGCGAGCAGTGGTCGCCGCAGACGGCGCCCGCCATGCAGGCGGAGACGCAGACAATACCGTGCGGGTCGGTCAGCGGGAAGACCTCAAGCACGATGGGGATGAGTATGCCGAAGGTGCCCCAGCTGGTGCCGGTGGAGAAGGCTATGAAGCAGCCTATGAGGAAGACGATGGCCGGAAGCAGCGCCTTGAAGCTCTGAGCCGAGGCGCGCAGCGTGGTGTCGACAAAGACCGTAGCGCCGAGCGAATCGGTCATGGCCTTGAGGCTCCAGGCGAAGGTGAGGATGAGAATGGCGGGGACCATGGCCTTGAAGCCCTCGGGGATGCTGCTCATGATCTCACGGAAGCTCATGGAGCCGCGGCAGAGGTAGTAGACGATGGCAAACACCAGCGCGAAGGCGCTGCCGAGCATGAGGCCCTGGGAGGCGTCGCAGCCGGAGAAGGCGTCGACGAAGCTCGTGCCGGTGAAGAAGCCGCCGGAGTAGAGCATACCCATGATGCAGCAGAAGACGAGCACGACTATGGGCAGTACGAGGTCGATGACCTTGCCCTTCCCCTCGGGGACGTCCTCCTCCATGCCGGCATAGGGGTTCTTGCCGGAGAAGAGGTCGCCCGCCTGGGCGTTCTTCTCGAATTTGGCCATCGGGCCGTACTCTATCTTCATGACCGCGAGGCCTATCATCATGATTATGGTCAGCCAGGCGTAGAAGTTGAAGGGTATGGACTTGATGAACAGGGTGAGACCCTGACCGTCCTCGACATAGCTCGCGACGGCGGCGGCCCAGGAGGAGATGGGGGCGATTATGCAGACGGGGGCCGCGGTGGCGTCGATGAGGTAGGAGAGCTTGGCGCGGGAAACGCCGTGCTTGTCCGTCACGGGGCGCATGACGCTGCCCACGGTGAGGCAGTTGAAGTAGTCGTCGACGAAGATGAGCACGCCGAGCGCGATGGTGGCGAGCTGAGCGCCGACGCGGGTCTTGATGTGCTTTGCCGCCCAGCGCCCGAAGGCCGCGGAGCCGCCGGCGCGGTTCATGAGCGAGACCATTGCGCCGAGGATTACGAGGAAGATGAGTATGCCTACGTTGTAGGCGTCGGAAAGCACGGATACGATGCCGTCGTTGAAGATGTGCAGCACCGTGCCCTCAAAGCCGAAGTTCGAGTACAGCAGTCCGCCGGCGAGTATGCCGACGAAGAGGGAGGAGTAGACCTCCTTGGTGATGAGCGCGAGGACGATGGCTATGACCGGCGGCAGCAGCGACCAGGCCGTGCCGTAAAAGCGGCTGGTGGTCTCAGCGGCGTCTCCGCCGTCAGCGAACACGCCTACGACGAGCGTGCATACGATTGCCGCCAGGACAGCTATGAGCGCCGGCAGCGCGCGGGGCGTTCTTCTCTTATGCATGTTTTTCTCCCACTCTCTGATCTTTTATAACAGACCGATATCCACAGGCCGCGTTTGGCTCTGTGGATATCGTTTCCGTTTCAGTTTTCCATGAAACGCGAGAGGAAGTCGCGCGTTTCGGCGTGCTGCGGATTCTTGAAGAGTTCCTCCGGCGCGCCCTGCTCCCAGATGACGCCGTCCTTCATGAACACGGCCTGGGTGGAGACGTCGCGCGCAAAGGCCATCTCGTGCGTGACGACCAGCATGGTCATGCCCTCCTGCGCGAGAGTGCGCATGACGGAGAGCACCTCTCCGACCATCTCAGGGTCGAGCGCGCTGGTCGGCTCGTCGAAGAGCAGTACCTCCGGCTCCATTGCGAGCGCCCGCGCTATGGCGACGCGCTGCTTCTGGCCGCCGGATATCTGGCGAGGCCTCGCGTTTATGTAGGGGGCCATGCCCACCTGCTCAAGGTATTTCATGGCGTTGGCCCTGGCCTCGGCCTTGCTCTTCTTGAGCACCTTGACCTGACCTATCATACAGTTTTCAAGCACGCTCATGTTGGCGAAGAGGTTGAAGCTCTGGAACACCATGCCCACCTTGGAGCGGTAGGCCGAGGGGTTCACCTTGCCGGAGATGACACTCTCGCCGTGAAAGAGCACGTCGCCGCTCGTCGGCGTCTCGAGGAGGTTGATGCACCTCAAAAGCGTGCTCTTGCCGGAGCCGGAGGCTCCGATTATGCTCGTGACGTCGCCCTTGGAGACGGTGAAGTCTATGTCGCGGAGCACCTCGTTCTTGCCGAAGCTCTTGGAGAGGTGCCGTACCTCAAGTATCGGTTCCATCAGCGATCCCCCCTCGTGCTGCCGTTGCGGTTTTGAAGGCTCTGGCGCATGCGCTCCCGGTACTCCGGGCTGCGCTCGTCAAAGGGCGTGCCGCGGTCGGGGTAGTTGTAGGTGCCGGCGGCCATGGTGAGCTGGTCGGCTTGTGCAAGCTCGTAGCTGCTCTTGCCGTCCATGAGCTTTTCCACCCAACGGAGTATGAACGAGGCCGTCAGAGTCACGGCGAGATAGCCGACCATCTCTATCGTCGCGCTCGGGAAGTACATGTTGTTCAGACCCACGAGCTGGCGATGGAAGGCGAAGAACTCCATGAAGCCGATGATGAACATGACCGAGGTGTCCTTCACATTGATTATAAAGTTGTTGCCTATCTGCGGCATGATGTTCCGCAGGGCCTGGGGCAGGATGATGCTCGTCATGGTCTGATAGTGGTTCATGCCTATGGCCTTGGCGCCCTCGGTCTGGCCGGGGTCTATTGAGATGATGCCGCCGCGCACGCTCTCGGCCATGTACGCGCCGGTGTTTATGGAGACGATGAGTATTGCGGCCGCCCACATGCTGTCGAACCTGTACTGGTTGTTGGAGAAATAGGGCAGACCGTAGTAGATGAACACCGCCTGCAGCACCATGGGGGTGCCGCGGAAGACCTCCACATAGATGCGCACGATGACCCGGATCAGCTTCAGGATGAAGCGCTTGAACCAGTTGTCGTTCTTGGTGTACGGTATCGTGTTCAGGATGCCGCAGATGAGGCCTATGAGGCAGCCTATGGCAGTCGCCACCAGGGCGAGCAGCAGAGTGTTGCCCAGGTTGACGAGATAGGACTTCCAATAGACATCGAGTAGGGCCCCTATATCACTTATGAGTGCGGAAAATCTGTCCATTTGGCGGTGTTCCCTTCCTTAGTTTGAGCCTAAGGCTCAGATCTCGGGCTGGACGGAGATGGCGTAGGCCATGATGGTGTCGAAGTCGTCGGAGCTCATCTGGCTCAGCACGGCGTCGATGGCGTCCTTGAGGGTGGTGTTGTCCTTCTGGACGGAGATGCCGATGTTGACGTTCTCGGCGCGCTCTTCCTCGGAGGCGAACTGGAAGTCGCCGTCGGTGCCGGAGAAGTTGAGGATGACGAGGTTATCGTCCTTCTGAGCGGCGGCGGTGGCGGTGGGGACGTCGGTGCAGATGTAATCGCACTGGCCGGTGGTGAGGCTCATTATCATGCTCGGCGCGGTCTCGGCGGGGGCGAGCAGGTTCACGTCGGGGATCTGGGGCAGGCAGGAGTCGTACCAGATGGTGCCGCTCTGCGCAGTGGCGGTGCCGCCGGCGAGGTCGGCTATGCTCTGGGCGCTGGCGTACTCGCTGTCCTTGGTGGTGACGATGACGATGTTGGCGTAGTAGTAGGGGCCGGCCATATCGACCTGGGACATGCGGTCGGCGGTCATGCTCTGACCGGCGATGACGGCGTCATAGATGCCGCTCTGCACACCGGGGACCAGGGAGTCCCACGCGCTGGACACGACCTCGAGCTCCCAGCCGTAGATGTCGCAGATTATCTGGGAGATCATGACGTCGTAGCCGTTGGCGTAGGAGCCGGACATGTTGGAGATGGCCACGCCGCCGTTGGAGTCGTCTATCTGGGTCCAGTTGTAGGGGGCGTAGGCGCATTCCATGGCGACGGTGAGCACGCCGTCCTCAACGCCCTGGACGGCGGCGGGGTCTATGTCCTCGGGAACGGTGAGGGCGTTGATTATGGCCTCGGCGGCGGCCTTCGGGTCAGCCGCGGGCTCTTCACTTTCCGGAGCTTCGCTGGCGGGGGCTTCGCTTACAGGGGCATCGCTCGCGGGGGCGTCGCTTTCGGTGACGGCGGGCTCGCTGCCGCAGGCGGCAAGGGCGAACACCATGCAGAGTGCAAGGATGAGTGCAAGGGTCTTTCTCATTTTGTTTTACCTCTCTTCTTCGATTTTACGGGTCTTGCTTGCTGGGGTTGCTGGGACATGCTGGGGCGGAAGGCTCAGGCAAAACAAAAAAGCCATGAGCCCCTGTGTGAAGGACTCATGGCATGCAAAACGTGCACATTCCACAATACGATAGCGCTCCACAACAGTGACAGTCCGGCGGATATTCACCGACGGCCCGGTAACCGCAGGGTCAGACAACCAAGCGATCCCTCGGCGGCATCCCCTTTCACCCCCACGGTGTTCTGCCGTGTTATCGGGAGCTACTCTTGTCAGCCGCGCCTCTATCTTCCATATGAAATTGTGTCTCATTATACCCTCAAAACCCGGTTTGTCAAGAGCAAATGTAAAGTGAACGTAAAAAAACTGTTATAATTTCGGTCTGGAACTCCCAAAGCGGGAAAAAACGTGCTATCATTTCTTCGTGATACAAGAATTATAATGGGGTGTATGTGTGGATATTTTCAGCGTGATAACCATGTTTGGCGGCCTGGCCATGTTCCTCTACGGCATGGAGGTCATGGGCGAGGGCCTCAAAAAGAGCTCGGGCGATACGCTGCGCGTCCTGCTTCAGAAGCTGACGCGGAACACCTTTACGGGGTTGCTGACCGGCATGCTGGTCACAGCCATAATCCAGGCCTCCTCGGCCACCATCGTCCTGACGGTCGGCCTGCTGGGGGCGGGCATACTCACTCTGCGCCAGGCCATCAGCATAGTGATGGGCGCGAATATCGGCACCACGATAACGGCGCAGATCATCCGACTCATGGACATAGAGTCCTCCGGCAACATCGTGCTTGAGATATTCAAGCCCTCGACCCTCGCCCCCGCGGCGCTCATAATCGGCATCATTCTCGTCATGTTCATCAAAAAGAGCAGCGTCAAGGGCCCCGGCGAGATCTGCGTGGGCTTCGGCATACTGTTCACCGGCATGATGACGATGACCAACGCCGTTGCGCCTCTCGCGGAGTCGGAGACCTTCGTGAACCTCCTCACCCAGTTTTCCGAGATGCCTGTGCTCGAGATCATCGTCGGCATGGCGGTCACCGTCATAGTCCAGAGCAGCTCCGCCGTCGTAGGCATGCTGCAGGCGCTCTCCGTCACGGGCGCAATGACCTTCCAGCTCGTATACCCGCTCATCATGGGCATAAACATAGGCACCTGCATAGTCACGGCTTTTCTCTGCTCCCTCGGCACCTCCAGGGACGCCAAGCGCACCGGCATTGCGCACATCCTCTTCAACGTCATAGGTACGATACTGTTCATGATAGTCATGGGCATCCTGGAGAGTACGGGCGCTATCTCGGAGCTGATGGCCAAGACCGTGGACAGCGGCGACATAGCAAACTTCCAGAGCTTCTTCAACATTGCGACGGCCATAGTGCTGCTCCCCTTCGTGAACCAGCTCATGGAGCTCTCCATAAAGCTCATCCCCGCGGACGCGGAGGAGGAGACGAAGGCGGCCGAGCTTGCAATGCTCGACGAAAAGCTGCTGGTCTCCCCGGCGCTGGCCATGGCCGAGGCCGCTGGCGCCATCGGCCGCATGGGCGCTCTGGCTTCCGAGAACATGGACCTCTCCCTCAACCAGCTGCACGGCTACGACGCGGTCGTGACGGCCTCCATAAACTCGCGTGAGGAGCGCATAGACCGCTTTGCGGACCGCGCGGACAACTTCCTCATAAAGCTCTCCCACAGCCTCCAGAGCGAGGGCGACGACGCGCGCATGAATCTGCTCATGCAGGCCGTGCCGGACTTCGAGCGCATAGGCGACTATGCGACGAATATAGACGAGCTGGCCGAGCGGCTGAGCGCGCAGAAGGTTACGCTGTCCGACTACGCCAAGGGCGAGCTGACAGTAATAGGCGAGGCCGTGAGCGAAATTGTGAAGCTGACGGTACAGGCCTTTACGAACGACGACAACGCCGCAGCCCGGCGCGTGGAACCGCTGGAGGAGGTCATAGACGACATGGTCCTCCAGCTGCGGGACAACCATACCGAACGCCTGCGCCGCGGCATCTGCACGGTGAACGGCGGCCTGGTCTTCCTCGAGACGCTGACCTACCTGGAGCGCGCCGCGGACCAGTGCTCGAGCATAGCCCTGCTGATGCTTGCACGCGAGAACGAGAGCATCAAAAAGAACCATCACGCCTATCTCCAGAGCCTGCACGCCGACGGCGGAGCCGAGTACGAGGCCGCCGTAGCAGAGCGGAGACGGCAGTATCTCGACCGCCTGAGCAAAAGCCCGCAATAAACGAACGTACGGCAAAACGCCGCCCATCCGGGCGGCGTTTTTTGTTGGAATGCGCTTAAATGGGCTTTCACCCGCTTCGGACCTTCTCAGCCAAAGAACTTGTTGTGTATGGCCTGGACCGCCTGGTCGGCATAGCCCTTCTCGATAAGGACGGAGACCTTTATCTCGGAGGTCGAGATCATCTGGATGTTTATCTTGGCGTCGTACAGGGCCTCGAACATCAGCGCAGCTATGCCGGAGGCGCTCATCATGCCCGCGCCGACGATGCTGACCTTGCAGACGTTCGTATCCACGCTCAGGTGGTCGAAGCCGATGGACTCCTGCAGCTCTGTGAGCGCCTCCGCGGCCGTTTCGGCGTCCTGCAGAGGCACAGTGAAGCTGATGTCGTTCGTGCCCGCCTTGCCGTAGGACTGAAGTATGATATCTACGTTTATCTTCGAACGCGCCATCGTATTGAACACGCGGAACGCTATGCCGGGCTCGTCAGGCACACCGACTACCGCTATGCGCGCCACGTCATTGTCCTTCGCTATGCCGCTTATCTTCATCTCTTCCATCTTCTTTGCGACCTCCTTAACTTTTGTGCCGGGCTTTCGCACATAGCTCGAAAGCACCTCTATTACTACGCCGTAACGCTTCGCCAGTTCCACGGAGCGGTTCATCAGCACCTGCGCGCCGAGACTCGCGAGCTCGAGCATCTCATCGTAGGTTATCTCATCCAGCTTCCTCGCGCCCTTGACCTTGCGCGGGTCGGCGGTGTAAACGCCCTCGACGTCCGTGTATATCTGACATTTGTCGGCGTGCAGCACCGCGGCTATCGCGACTGCGGTCGTGTCCGAGCCGCCGCGGCCCAGTGTGGTTATGTCGTCGTTGCGGTCTATGCCCTGGAAGCCCGCCACGACCACGATGCGGCGCTTGTCGAGCTCGCGGCGGATGCGCTCCGTCGAGACGCGGACTATGCGCGCGCTGCCGTAGGTGGTGTTGGTTTCCAGACCGACCTGCCAGCCAGTGAGCGAGACGACGGGCATGCCCATCGCCTCCAGTGCCATGGACATCAGCGCCACCGACTGCTGCTCGCCCGTGGAGAGCAGGACGTCCATCTCCCGCTTTGAGGGGCGGGGATTGAGCTCCTTTGCCTTTTCTATCAGGTCATCCGTCGTGTCGCCCTGGGCAGAGAGGACGACCACTACGTCGTGCCCCTCCGCGTAGTCGTCCGCGATTATCCCGGCGACGCGCCTGACCTTTTCCGCGTCGGCGACGGAGCTGCCGCCGAATTTCTTTACTATGAGCATGGGGTATGTCCCTCCAAAAGCTGACTTTGTGCGGGCTATGCGCCCGGTTTATTATATGCCGTCAGTCGAGCACGCGGTATCTCGCGCGCACGTCCATGCCGGCCGTTCTGGCCGTGAGCTCCTCGCCCGGCATGTAAGGCGTGACGAAGGCGTATTCGTCCGGCTCCGCGTTGGGGGCGGGGATGAAGCGCACGCCCTGGAAGGCCGCGCCTATCTTCGCGAGCGGCGCCACCAGCCGCACCATCCAGCGGCAGGAGAGCGTCTCCGGACCCGTGACATATCCGGGCTCCGAGGGCCACCAACCCATGTAAGTCCTTGTCGAGGGGTCTCGCACGCAGTCGATGATGTCGCCTGCCACGGCGCTGGCCGTCGGGTGCGCGCCCGCACCGGGACCGAAGAACATCGCCTCGCCCACGGCGTCGCCCTTGACGGAGATGCCGTTCATGACACCGTCCACGTTCGCGAGCGGGTTCGACTTAGAGATAAGGTGCGGCGCGACGAAGGCGGAGACGGAGTTGGGGCCCGTCCGCATCGCGCGGCCCAGCAGCTTGATCTTGTAGCCGAGTATGCGCGCGCACTCTATATCCGCCGGAGTGATGTGCGTTATGCCCTCCGTGGTTATGGACGAGGGCGGGACGTTCTTGCCGAAGCAGAGGTCTGCGAGTATGCAGATCTTGCGCCCGGCGTCTATGCCCTCGACGTCCGCCGTGGGGTCAGCCTCGGCGTAGCCCTTCTGCTGCGCCTCGCGCAGGGCCTGGGCAAAGCTCTTGCCGCACTGGATCATCTCGGTGAGGATGTAGTTGGTCGTGCCGTTGAGGATGCCGCAGACGGAGCTTATCTCGTTCGCCGCCAGACACTGGCAGATGGGGCGTAGAATGGGGATGCCGCCGCCGACGCTGGCCTCAAAGAGGAAGTTCACGCCCTTTTTCCGGGCGAGAGCCGTCAGTTCCAGGCCCTTTTCAGCCACCAGCTCCTTATTCGACGTGACCACGTTCTTGCCCGCCTCGAGGCAGCGCCGGTCGTATTCGTAGGCCAGCGTCGCGCCGCCTATGCATTCCGCCACGACGCCTATCTCGGGGTCGTTCACGATGGTCTCTATGTCGTGGACGATAAGCTCAGCGAAGGGGTGGTCCGGTCTGGGCTTGCGGCAGAGGATATACTTGAGCTCTATCTCCTGCCCGGCCCTGCGGGCGATGAGCTCCCTGTTCTTCGTGAGCACCTCGGCCGTGCCGCCGCCGACCGTGCCGATGCCGAGTATCGCAACTTTTACCATTTTATCTCTCTCCTATATGCCTCGTGCTTTCTCTCAGCCCGCCAGCGCGTCAAAGCGGATGACGCCCTCAAGCCCTCGAGCGCTGGTTATGAGCTCGTCCGTGCCTATGGGCATGTTTTCCGTCGTGGCGGAGATGGTCACAAGCGCCGTGCCATTTGTGGGTATGCTCTGGTTTATCGTGAGAATATTGGCGCCCGTATCGGCAAAAATAGCAAGCAGTGAGGAGAGCACGCCCTTCTTGTCGCGCAGCAGCGCGTGGAAGGTGACTATGCTGCCCCGCTTCATGTCCCGGAAGGGCATGACCGAGTCCTTGTACTTGTAGAACGCGCTGCGGCTTATTCCGACGCGCTCCACGGCCTCTGCCACCGTCTTGACCTCGCCCGTCTCGAGCAGCTCCCTAACCTGGGTGACCTTTATGAACACCTCGGGCAAAACGCTCGACTCCACGAGATAATATTTCGGCAGTGCCTTTTCATCCATATTAAAAAACACCCCCGTTGCGGCCGATTTGGGCTGTCGCCCTGTGACGGCCGAATGTATTTTGTTCAAGCACAATAGTTATAGCATATCCACGCCTCGCGCACAAGTGGTATTTTTCCGAAAACACCGCTTCCGCCGCGGGGAGGTATCATCGTTTTGACGAAAGGCGGCGTTTTTGAGCATGCTGGGATTTATATGGTGCGCCATAGCCGGCGCGGCGATGAGTATTCAGGGCGTTATGAACACGCGCCTGGGCGAGGGCATAGGCACGATGGAGGCAAACGCCTTTGTGCAGTGCACGGCGGCGGCTCTCTCCGCGGCGGCGCTGCTCTTTTACCGGACGGGCAGCTTCTCGCAGCTCACCGGCGTGCCCTGGTACTACATGCTGGGTGGAGCGCTCGGCCTTGTCATCACGGTCACTGTCATGCTGGGCATAGGCGCGCTCTCGCCCACGGTGGCCATCAGCGTCATACTGATAAGCCAGCTGCTCGTGGCGGCGCTCATCGACGCCTTCGGCCTCATGGGCGCGGAGCAGGTCAGTTTTGGATGGACCAAGTTCGCCGGACTGGCGCTCATGATAGGCGGAGTCATTATTTTTAAAAGATAGGGGCTGTAATCGTCGGGGATATGTGGTAAAATACACGGGATATTATTCTGCAACGGAGAGAGACCATGTATACACATATCGAAGGCAACATTTACAGCATCTTCGTTCCGCTGCCGGACAATCCGCTCCGGAACCTGAACGCCTACCTCATCAAGGACGACAAGCGCAATCTGCTCATCGACACCGGCTTCCGGCGCGACGAGTGCCGCGACGCGCTGATGGGCGGGCTGGCCGAGCTGGGCGTCAGCATGGAGAACACGGACATTTTCCTTACCCATTTGCACACGGACCACAGCGGCCTGGCGCCGGAAATAGCCGGCCCGGATACCAAGATATTCATGAGCTGTGAGGACAGCCGGAGGCTGCTCTATATGCAGAGCCATCCGAACACCCACAGGACGGAGGAGTATACGCTCCAGGGCTTCTCGCCCGCGGAGACCGCGTTCCTCTCCGATTCGCCCATGCGCAAGTATAACAGCCCCATACGCGCGGAGCACACCTATGTCGGTGAGGGCGATGTTCTCGAGTACGGCGGCCGCAGCCTGCGCGTCATCATGACGCCTGGACACACGCCGGGGCATCTCTGCCTTTATGACCAGGAGGACAAGGTCATGTTCCTCGGTGATCATGTCCTCTTCGACATCACGCCGAACATCACGACCTGGCCGGGCTTTTCCGATCCGCTGGGCGCCTATGTGCACAGCCTTATGGACATAAGCATCTTCGACGTGCGTCTGCCGCTGCCTGCGCACCGCGGCGTCTCCGGCACGATGTCGGAGCGCATCGGCAAGATCATAGAGCACCACGGCGCCAGGATACGCGAGATGATAGGCATACTCGAGCGGGAGCCGAAGCTCACCGCCTACGAGCTCTCCGGCCGGATGAGCTGGCGCGTGCGCGGCAAGAGCCCCTCCTGGGCGGATTTCCCGCTCCAGCAGAAGTGGTTCGCCGTCGGCGAGACCGCGGCGCACCTCGACTATCTCCTCATGCGCGACCGTGTCCGCCGGGAGCTGGACAACGGGGTCTATCGCTATTACATCTGATATAAACTAAAATGGGAGGCGGAGAAATGGGAAAAAAGCTGCTCAAGGTCCTGCTGATCATAGTGCTCGTCATCGTCGTCGCGGCGGGCGGGCTCGTGGGCTTTCTGACAGCCACGGAATACCGGCCGGACGACGTGGAGTACATATCGGCCTCGACCCTGGGAGAGCCGGAGAGCGTGGGTGATACGGTGCGCCTCGTCACCTGGAACGTCGGCTACTGCGGCCTCGGCGAGAAGGAGGATTTCGTCATGGACGGCGGCACGGGCGACGGCAAGCCCGAACGCGAGGACTTTGACGCCTACTTCAGCGGCGTCCTCAGCACCCTCGACGAGCTGGACGCCGACGTCTACATGCTTCAGGAGGTGGACGAAAACTCCACCCGCAGCTACGGCACTAACGAGATGAAGAGCTTCTCCGAGGGCCGGAATGCGCATTCCTCGGTCTACGCGCTCAACTACTCCTGCCCCTTTGTGCCCTTCCCCTGGCCTCCGATAGGCAAGGTCAACAGCGGTATACTGACCACCTCGGACTACGCCGTTCAGGGCGGCTCGGCGGAGCGCATAGCGCTGCCCTGCCCCTTCTCCTGGCCGATACGCACGGCGAACCTCAAGCGCTGCCTGCTCGTCAGCCGCTACTACATACCTGACCTCGACAAGGAGCTTGTGGTCGTGAACCTCCACCTCGAGGCCTATGACGACGGCGAGGGCAAGGCCGCGCAGACGGCGATGCTCTTCGACATACTCGAGAGCGAATACGCGGAGGGCAACTACGTGATAGCCGGCGGCGATTTCAACCAGACCTTCCCCGGCACGCTGGACAAGTGGCCTATACGCGAGGGCGAAGTCTGGGCGCCCGGCGTCCTCGAGGCGGAGAGCCTGCCCGAGGGCTGGAGCTATGTCTACGATGACAGCTCGCCTACCTGCCGCCTGCTCGACGCGCCCTACGACGCGGAGACGAGCCAGCACTATGTGCTCGACGGTTTCATCGTCTCCCCGAATATAGATGTTCTGAGCGTCGAGACGCAGAGCCTCGGCTTCAAATACTCCGACCACAACCCCGTGGTCGTGGAGATCGGCTTTAAGGAGGCGTGAATCAATGAAGGTACTGCTCATCAACGGCAGCCCGCACGAGCACGGCTGCACCCGCGCGGCTCTGGACGAGGTCGCGCGCACGCTCTCGGACTGCGGTGTGGAGACGGAGCTCATAAACATCGGCACGGGCGCTGTGGCAGGCTGCACGGCCTGCGGCGGCTGCGCCAGGACCGGCCGCTGCGTTGTGGATGACGGCGTGAATGCGGCAATAGAGGCGCTCGCGGCGGCGGACGGCCTCATCGTCGGCTCCCCCGTGCACTACGCTTCGCCGGCCGGGGCGCTGCTGGCCTTCCTGGACCGCATGTTCTTCGCGGGCGCCGACCGCTTTGCCCACAAGCCTGCCGCGGCCTTCACGAGCGCTCGCCGCGCGGGTACGACAGCCTCGCTGGACGTCATAAACAAGTACTTCACCATATCCCAGATGCCCGTCGTGTCATCAACCTACTGGAACATGGTCCACGGCGGCCGGGCGGAGGACGTCGCAGAGGACGCCGAGGGCCTCCAGACCGCACGCAACCTGGCCCGGAACATGGCCTGGCTGCTCCGCTGCATAGAGGCCGGCCGCAAAGCCGGCATAGAGCCGCCGGAGGCCGAGCTCAAAAACCGCACCAATTTCATAAGGTAAGGTTCTGCTTGCTGTAAAGCTGAGGGCGCGCCCTGAAAAGGCGCGCCCTCTTTTAGTTTGGATTTCAGGCGGCGATGGCCATGGTCTCGGCGCATTCTGCGGCGTTCAGCATGGAGCTGATGGTTATTCCGTAGCCGCGCGTCGGGTCGGAGATGAGCACGTGTGTCACGGCGCCGACCAGTTTGCCGTTCTGCAATATCGGACTGCCCGACATTCCCTGTACTATGCCGCCCGTCGCGGCGAGCAGGGCCGGGTCGGTCACGGTCACCAGCAGGCGTCCTCCGCTCTGGGCCCGGGAGATTTCGACCGCGTACTCACGCACCTCGCTGCCCGCAACGTTTGCGAGTATGGTCGCGGCGCCGTTTTCGATCTCCTCATCTGCGGCGACCGGCACGGCAGAGCCCGCAAAGCAGCCGCCGTCAGCCGTTCCGAAGATGCCGCTCGGCGTGTTCTGCGTCACGCAGCCCAGACGTGCGCTGGTGTCAAAGGCGCCGTGCAGCTCGCCCGCGCGGCCCTTTTCTCCCTTCAGCACGTCGGAAACCGTTGCGTTGGTGATAAAGCCCTCGCCAAGAGGCAGCAGCACGCCGGTGTCCGCGTCATTGATGCTGTGGCCCAGCGCGCCGAAAAGGCCGGTCGCCGGGTCGTAAAACGTGACGGTGCCTATGCCGGCTATGCCGTCGCGCAGCCAGAGCCCCAGCCGCCAGCAGTTGTCCTCAGCCGAGAGCGCGGGCGTCACCGTATACTGGATGAGCTGACCTCCGCGCATCAGCTGCACAGCCACGGGACTGCCGTCAAGGCAGGCCGCAGCCTGGGCAAAGTCCTCCGAACTGGAGACCTCGCAATTTCCCAGCCGGACTATGATGTCTCCGGGCTGGATCCCGCCGTCTGCCGCCGGGCTGACCTTTCCCTCCGCCGTCTCTACCTCGGAGAGCGAGACCACCAGCAGCCCTTCCGTGGAAGCCTCTATGCCCACGGTCTGCCCTACGGGCACAAGCTCCCTCGTGCCCTCGGCCAGCGCAGGCACCGCCAGCACAGCCAGCGCAAGCAGCAGCGACAGCGCCGCCCGAGGGCATATCCTTCTCGTCTTTTCCATCTCTTTTTCTTCTCCCCCCGCTCTTTTCTGCCCCGCGTATGCAGAAAAATTTTTGATCCGCACTGCTTCGGCTATATCATTATGTGCCGGCCTCCGAAAATTAAAGGCGGTTTTTTCATGCATCATTCCCACCTCGGCGAGATACCATTATAGCGCGGGAAGTTTGAGCGAAAGGAAAATCATGCCATGAAAAATTCGACGGAATGGAGTCCGCGGGGCATAGGCGAGCAGATACTGCGGACGGCCTCGCGCGGGCCGAACGGGGCGGCGGGTATCTATGGCCGGAGCGTCGCCGGGGCGGCGCTGCGCTGGTTTGCAATGGGGCGCAGCGGGCGGCGGGTGCTGCTCACGGCGGCGCACCACGCCAACGAGTGGATAACGGCGCCTCTGCTGATGCGCTTTGCCGGGGAGTTGGCCGCCGGGACCTGGCCCGGCGCACTGGATGATACGCGTGTGTGGTTCGCGCCGCTGGTGAACCCGGACGGGGTGAACCTGGT